>NZ_JAGHKN010000022.1:0-80746 GCF_023093475.1 Methylobacterium sp. 37f | reverse complement strand
GCCCCGCCCTGCCCTGCGACGTGACCGCCCACCGGCCCGCCGGCGGCGCGCGCTGGCGCGGATCGTGCCCGGCTGTCGGGCCCCAGCGCACCGCGAGAGCCGATGATCAGCGCCTTCGACCTCTTCAAGATCGGAATCGGCCCGTCGAGCTCCCACACCATCGGCCCGATGGTGGCGGCGCGCCGGTTCCGCACGCGGACGCGCGGGTTGCCCGGCCTCGCCCGCATCCGGGCCGAGATCTTCGGCTCCCTGGCCTGGACCGGGCGCGGGCACGGCACCGACACCGCCATCTTCCTCGGGCTCCTCGATCACGAGCCCCACACCGTCGACCCGGACGGGGTCGCCGGCCACGTGGCGGTGCTCGACGCCGAGAAGCGGCTCGGACCCGGGGGGCCGGCCTTCGACCCGGCTGCCGACCTCACCTTCAATTTCACCGATCTGCTGCCCCTGCACACCAACGGCCTGCGCTTCTGCGCGCTCGATGGCGACGGGGCCGTCCTCGACAGCGAGGAATACTATTCCGTCGGCGGCGGCTTCGTGGTGACCGAGGCCGAGGCGGCCCCCAATGCGGAGGCGGCCTGCCCCGTGCCCTATGCCAGCGCGGCCGGCCTCCTCGCCCTCTGCGTCGCCGAGGGCCGCACCATCGCCGAGGTGCAGTTCGCCAACGAATGCGGCGCCCGCACCCCCGCGGCCGTGGAGGCCGGCCTCGATGCCATCCGCGACGCGATGTTCGCCTGCATCGACCGGGGCCTGCGCCAGGACGGCGAGTTGCCCGGCGGCCTCAAGGTGCGCCGGCGAGCCCGGCGCCTGCACGACGACCTGACGGAGGGGCGCCTGCGCAACACCCGCGCCGCCCACGAGATCGTCGATTGGATCAGCCTCTACGCCCTGGCGGTGAACGAGGAGAACGCGGCCGGCGGCCGGGTGGTGACGGCGCCGACCAACGGCGCCGCCGGCATCATCCCGGCGGTGCTGCGCTACGCCCGCGATTTCTGCCCCGACTGGTCGGATGCGCGGTCGCGGGAATTCCTGCTCACCGCGGCGGCGGTGGGGGGCCTGATCAAGACCCGGGCCTCGATCTCGGGCGCCGAGGTCGGCTGCCAGGGGGAGGTCGGCTCGGCCGCCGCCATGGCGGCGGCGGGGCTGGCGGCCTTCCTCGGCGGCCATGCGGCCCAGGTGGAGAACGCCGCCGAGATCGCGATGGAGCACCATCTCGGCATGACCTGCGACCCCATCGGCGGTCTGGTGCAGATCCCCTGCATCGAGCGCAACGCCTTCGGGGCCAACAAGGCGGTGGTGGCGGCCTCCCTGGCCCTGCGCGGCGACGGCATCCACCGCGTCACCCTCGACGAGGTCATCGAGACCATGCGCCAGACCGGCCACGACATGCAGGCCAAGTACAAGGAGACCTCGCTGGGGGGCCTCGCGGTCAACGTCGCGGCCTGCTGAGGGGCGGCCCGTCCCGGACAAAGGGAACGGATGCGTTTCCCGTTTCGCTCCCGATCACAGGCTCGGTCCGCTCCCGCTGACTCGTATCCGGCCCGGGTTGGTCCGGCGATCGGTCCGATTCAGCGCTTGATCTGGGGGCAAGATCTGGGGGCAAGATCCGGGGGCAAGATCCGGAGTACAGCGGGGCCGGATCGCGTCGGGACGGTCTCGCTCGCGTTCGGTGCCAGACATATGGAACGGAGCGGTTCCGATAGGGTTGTCCCGTCCGAGGGGACTACCGGATGGCGGATGCGGGCTGCGCGCACCCGACCCATCCCGCCGACATGCGAGACCGTTTCCATGACCATCCTTCCGCACGCGGCCGGCTCCAGCGTGAGCAGATTCGCGATCCCGTCCGGCCGGGTCCGG
Organism: Methylobacterium sp. 37f; assembly: GCF_023093475.1. Taxonomy (NCBI): domain Bacteria; kingdom Pseudomonadati; phylum Pseudomonadota; class Alphaproteobacteria; order Hyphomicrobiales; family Methylobacteriaceae; genus Methylobacterium; species Methylobacterium sp. 37f. The sequence goes on along the minus strand of NZ_JAGHKN010000022.1, from coordinate 78,889 downwards.
GCCGAGACGCGCATTTGGGCCGAGACGCGTATCCGGGGTGCCACGCCGGCCTGACGGGCGCATCCGCCCCCCCACGCTCCCGACGCCTGACCACGCGCCCGGCCGCTGATCGCGCCGAGCCCGAATCCGACGCTCGCCCTCCCCCGATCCGACGACCGGAGACCCGCCATGCGGACCCTGACGCTTGCCCTGCTCCTCGGAGCGCTGACGCTCACCCCCTGTTTTGCCCCGTCCTTCGCCCTCGCTCCATCCCCCGCCGCCGCACAGGACCTGATCGTCCCGCAACATCCCGGATCGAACGGCTTGCAATCGGAGGAGCCGGGACCGAGCGGACGCGGACTGGAGCGGCCGGGAGTGCCCGTCCCGCCGGACGCGCCCCTGCCCCGGCAGACCCCACGCCCGACCCTGCTGATCCACGGGCATTATTGCGGCCCCGGCAACGACGGCATGGAGGTCACGCCGATCGACGCCCTGGATGCCGCCTGCCGCAAGCACGATGCCTGCACGCCCGACGGCGGCCTGCCCTCCTGCGGCTGCAACCGCGCCCTCAAGCGCGATGCCGGCCGCGTGGCCGCGAGCCCGCGCGAACCGCAGGATCTCCGCGCCCTCGCCGGCGTGGTCGCCGGAGCCAGCGACCTGATGCTCTGCACCGACGACGTCGCGGGGCTGGGCCACTGAAGCGGACGCCTCGAGGCCGGAGGCCGGCGGCGGCCCCCGCCACCCTCGACGGCGCGACACCCGGATCGCTCCCGGGTGCCCTGCAGCAGGTCTCATCGGGGTGCGGGGTCTTCCCTCTCTCCCTCTGCCGGGCGGGAGAGGAGGCGACCGCTCCGGATGGTCCCTGCACCGCGGCAGGTCGCCGGCCGAATGAACCGGCGCGCGCTCAGTTCCCGTCGATGCGCTGGCCGAGCAGCGCGATGGCGCGCTGGTAGACCGAGGCGGCGTTCCAGCCCTGGATCGCGGCGAAGTTGGGCTCGCCCGGCTGGTAGCCGGCGCCGGCACGCCAGCCATGGCCCTTGAGGAAGTTCGCCGTGGAGTTCAGGGCGTTGGACGAGTTGTCGAGGCTGCCGCCGACGCCGTAGTTCAGCACGTTCTTGGGCAGGAACTGGGTGTGGCCGACCTCGCCATGGGCCGCGCCCCGGGTGCCGGCGTTGAGGACGCCGCGATCGACCAGGGTCAGGGCGGCGTAGAGCTGGTCGGTGAAGTAGGCCGAGCGGCGGCAATCGTAGGCGAGGGTCGCGACCGCCGAGAGGGTGTTCACGTTGCCCTTTACCGCGCCGAAGCCGGTCTCCATGCCCCAGATCGCCAGGAGCGGACCGGGCGGCACGCCGTAGCGCTGCTCGATCGACGCGAACAGGGCGGCGTTCTGCGCCTTCAGGGCGCGGCCGCGCGACACGATGGTGTTACCGCCGCGCTTGGCCAGGAACTGGTCGAGCGAGAGCTTGAAGCTCTTCTGGCCGCGATCGGCCGAGATCGTCGCCGTCGAGTAGGACGTGCCCATCAGGGTAGCGAGGCTGGCGGCGCTGGCCCGGCCGCGCGCCTCCTCGGAGAATTCCCGCTTCCAGGCCTCGAAGCCGGCGGCGGTGTTGCCGCACTGGGCCGCGTTCGCCCCACCCGTCGCGCAGACGAGCGCCGTGAAGGCCGCCGCGATCCACGGCGTCCGATACCCACGTCCGATCATGTCAAAACTCCCTGGCCCTGCGCCTCCGGATGCCGGACTCGCAGGCACGATGACTTCCCCTTGCGCGGAGCAAGGCGACAAACCGGTCGGGAAGTCGAGACACATTGCGGCAATTTTGCCTGCGATCCGGACCGGCGGCATCACTTCGCCGCGCTTGGTTACGTGACGGTGTCCGGCGATGCGATCCGGCATTCGGCCGGTTTCTCCCGCGGGACGGCCCACCCCCTGCAGTTTCGACCAAGACAAACCGTCTCCTGTCCTGGGCCGCAACGATCATGTCCCATTCCAATACAGGCCGTTCCACATCGGGCCGGCGCCCTTCCCTGGCCGTGGTCCTGATCGCCTGCGTCACCGCCGCGCTGCTGTGGGTGCCGATCCTTGCGCTCAGCCCGGCGCCGATCTGGTTCTGGTGAGCCTCAGGTCTTCTCCAGAGCGGCTCACGGCTCCTCGTCGCCGTAGCGACGATAGGCGCCCGTCAGGTAGCCCGCCTGCAGCGCGGTGAGATGGGCGAACAGCACGAGGGCGCCGACGACGCCGACCTCGCCCCGGGCCAGCCAGACCAGCCCCGACAGGGCGAGCACCACCGCCGAGATCCCGAAGATCAGGCGGATGCTGCCAGCGAGGCCGACCGCCAGGCTGCCGAGGAACAGGATCAGGGCGACCAGCATCGGCGACTCCTGGCGCGGCGGGTCGGATCGCGGTCAAGCATCCTTCGGCATTCGGGTACCCTTCACCAATCCGAACCATCGCGGCGATCCCGGACCAATCCGTCGCCGGGCGGTGATCCGCGCGTCACCGATCGTCCGACCCTAGCGCCCCAAATCGAAACGGCCGGTTGATTGCGCCGGTCAATCTCTCCCGGTTCCGGTCTTCCGCCCCCGGGCCCGCGCCGCTACCCTGGCGGCCCACTCCGGCATCGAAGGAACCCCTGCATGCGGTGTCGCCGGCAACGCTCCGGACCTGCGTCTCGGCCGACCCCCGGGCCGGGCCTCTCGCTCGTCCTCTCGCTGGTCCTCTCGCTGGTCCTGGCGACGCGTGCCGCGTCGGGCGAGGCCGGGGCGCCGGATGCGGGGCAAACCCCTGTGACCGTGACGCGACCTCCGGCGTATACCGCCTGCACGGATGCGATCGCGGCCGAGGCCGAAACGCGCGGCGTCCCCCCGGCCGTGGCGGCCCGACTGCGCACCCTCGCTCCCGACCCCGCGGTGGCGGCCGCCACCGGAAACCAGTCGGAATTCGTCACGCCGATCTGGTCCTACCTCGATGCCGCCGTCACCGAGGCGCACATCGCCGAGGGCCAGCGCAAGCTGGCAGACTGGGCCGCCACCTTCGCGGCCATCGAGGCCCGCTACGGGGTCGACCGCTTCACCCTCGCGGCGTTCTGGGGGGTGGAATCGACCTACGGCCGCGTCCTCGACAACCCCGGCATCGTCCGTTCGGTCCTGCGCTCCCTGGCGACGCTGGCCTGTGCCGAGACGCCGCGCGCGCCCTACTGGCGCTCGGAATTGATCGCGGCCTTGCAGATCCATGCGCAGGATCATCTTCCGCCCGAGCCGCTCACCGGGTCCTGGGCCGGCGCCATGGGCCACACGCAGTTCATGCCGACGGTGTATCAAGCTTACGCGGTGGATTTCGACGGTGACGGCCGGCGCGACATCTGGACCTCGGTCCCGGATGCCCTCGCGTCGACGGCCAATTACCTCAAGGCCATGGGCTGGCGCTCCGGAGAACGCTGGGGCAGCGAGGCGCGCCTGCCGGACACCTTCGACTATGCTCTCGCGGACGAGACCACCGAACGCAGCCTCGCGGCGTGGCGCCGGCTCGGGGTCGACCCGGTCCAGCCCCTCCCGGACGACACCGTGCCCGCAACCCTGATCCTGCCCGCCGGTGCGCGCGGCCCGGCCTTCCTGCTCCAGCCCAACTTCCGGATCATCCTGCGCTACAACACGGCGCTGGCGTATGGCCTCACCGTCGCCCATCTGGCCGACCGCCTGCGCGGCGCTCCCGGCTTCACCCGGGACTGGCCCCGCGGCGATTCGATGCCGACCCCCTCCGACGTCCAGGCGCTTCAGGCCCGCCTGGCGGAGCGAGGCTTCCCCGCCGGAGCCCCCGACGGCAAGATCGGCCCGCGAACCCGCGCGGCAGTCCGGGCCTTTCAGGCCGCGCACGGCCTGACGCCCGACGGCTACGCCGACGCGCCCCTGCGCGAGCGGATCCTGGCCCTTCCCTGACACACCGGCCGATTTAGCGGTGGTCGCGCCGCGGGGGGCGCGATAGAGCAGCGCCCGGCATCCAGGTTCCGGGATGCGGCGCGAGGCCGGGAGGGCGAGCGGAAATGAGTCGAGCCACCGTCGCGCCTGGCACCCCCCGACAGACCGTCGTGACCTACTGGGAAGGGCCGGTGACCTGGCTCGAACGGCTCAGCGCGGCTTCGATCGTCGCGGCCGGGCACCCGCTGCACATCTACTCGCACGACGTAGCGGGCCTCCGGCGGCAGGGGCTTCCCGGCACGGTGATCGATGCCCGCGAGGGGATCGGCCCGAACGTCATGGCGGACCTCTACCGCCGCCGCGGCGTCCTCGCCTTCTACGCCGATTACCTGCGCCTCAGCCTGATCCGCGATGGCAAGGGTGTCTGGTCGGACCTCGACTGCGTATTCCAGCGTCCCCTCGACCCGTCCAGCGGCGAGGCCGGCTACCTGTTCGGGTGGCTCAACCGGAGCCGCCTCAACAACGCGATCCTGTCGGCGCCGCCCAACTCGGAGCTCGTCGCCCGCTACTGGGACGCCATTTCCACGGTGCCGATCCGGGCCCCGTGGGCGACCGGCCATATCCGGGTCAAGCGCAGCCTCGAACTCCTGATCGGCAAGCGCATCCCGGTCCATCCGGAGCGCCTGGCGATCGGTCCGCGCGCCCTCACCTACTTCGTGCGCCAGCTCGGCCTCGAGGGCCATGCCCAGCCGCGCGCGGTCTTCTATCCCCTCGGCGACGACGACGCCCATCTCCTCGCCGAGGCGGACGACCGGGCGGCGCGCGCGCGGATCCTGCCCGAGACCGTGGCGGTGCATGCATGGCGCGGCAAGCTGTGGTCGATCGGCCGGGATGCCCCGCCGCCCGCCGCCTCATGGCTCGGGCAGCGGTGCCGGGACCTCGGGCTCTGATCCGTCCGGGAGTTTCCCCCTCAACCGCCTCGAAACCGGTCCGGAACCCGTCCCCTGGAGATGTCGATGCGCCGGATCCTGTTCATCTGCGCGACGCCGGTCGCCTTCGGGCTCGACACCCCCGCGGAGGTCGGTCTCGGCGGCATCGAGAGTACGAATATCGCCCTCGCCGAGGCGCTCGCCCGGCGCGGGTGGGCCGTGACCCTGGCTACGCGCCGGATCGGGACGGTGGTGCGCGACGGCATCCGCAACATCCCCCTGGAGGCGGCAGCGGACTGTGCGGCGGATGCGATCGTCACCAGCAACGATCCGCGTCCCCTCCGGGACTTCCCCGGGCGGCGGGGCATCGTCTGGGTTCACAATCCCCTGAACGTCGAGAAATCCATCCGCAAGGGATACCTCCGGCCCTTCCTGTCCCTGCGGCCGGAGGCGGTCTTCGTCGGCAGCCTGGCAGCCCGGACGATGTCGCCGCTCTACCCGTTCCGGCGTCGCCACGTCATCCCGCACGGGGTCTCCCCGGTCTTCCGCACGCCCGAGCCGACCCGCGGGCACAGCCGCGATTTCGTCTACGCCTCGCAGCCCCAACGCGGCCTCGACCGGATGCTCCGGCTCTGGCGCAACGCCGCGCCCCTGGTCGCCTCGGGCGCGACGTTGCATGTTTTTGGATCGGAAGGGCTTTTCGGATCGGAACAGCCCGATTTACCTGAGGAAAGTGGTCCGGTCGTGTTCCACCCGCGGGTCGGAGCCGCCGCCCTGGCCGCGTTCTATGCCGGGGCGCGGGCCATGGTCTGTCCCGGCTCCCCCGACGAAACCTTCTGCCTCGCCGCCGCCGAAGCGCAGGCCATGGGGCTGCCCGTGGTGACCGCCGGCATCGGAGCGCTGGCCGAGCGGGTGCAGCACGGGGTGAACGGGTGGATCGCGGCGAGCGATGCGGACTTCGCCGACGCCGTCGTCGCTCTCGCGGTCAACGACGACCTGTGGTCGGAGCTCAGTGCCGGCGCCCTCCTGCAGCGGCACGCTCTGACCTGGGAGCGGGCCGCGATCCTGTGGGAAGCCGTCCTGCGAGACCCACCCGGAATGCCGCCCGCTCGGGGCGCCTGATCACCCCGGTATCCAGGCCTACGGACACCCGTGACAGAATTCGGTCCGCCACAAGCCGCGGCCGCGCCGCCACTGGACGCCGCTCGGACGGCGGCGAATACTGTGTGCAAGAAGAGATCACATCGGGAGGATGGCATGAGGCTTCGGCTTGGTCTGGCCGCGCTGGCATTCGCGTGGGCGGGGAGCGCGCTCGCGGACCCGCTGACCTTCCAGGTCGATCCGGCCTGGCCGAAACCGCTGCCCAACAACTGGATCATGGGGCAGGCTTCGGGCGTGGCCGTCGATGCACAGGACAACGTCTGGGTGGTTCAGCGCCCGCGCAGCCTCACCGACGACGAGAAGGCCGCGAGCCTCAATCCGCCCCGCACCAAGTGCTGCCATCCCGCGCCCCCGGTGCTGGTGTTCGATCAGGCCGGCACCCTGATCCGCAGCTGGGGCGGCCCCGGCGAAGGCTACGACTGGCCCCAGAACGAGCACGGCATCCACATCGACCACAAGGGCTTCGTCTGGCTCGCCGGCAATGGCGACACCGACGGGCAGATCCTGAAGTTCACGCCCGACGGGACGTTCGTGCTGCAGATCGGCAAGCAGGGGCCGCAGACCAACAGCCTTGACACCAGCCGCCTCGGCAAGCCCGCGGCGATGCAGGTCGACCCTGAGACCAACGAACTCTTCGTCGCCGACGGCTACTTCAACCACCGGGTCATCGTGTTCGATGCCGAGACCGGCGCGTTCAAGCGGATGTGGGGCGCCTACGGGAAGCCGCCCACCGACGAGACCCTCCCGGCCTACGACCCGGCCGCCGCGCCCGCGCAGCAGTTCCGCAATCCCGTCCACTGCGTGCAGATCGCCCGCGACGGGCTGGTCTACGTCTGCGACCGCACCAACGACCGGGTCCAGGTCTTCCGCCGCGACGGCAGCTTCGTAAAGGAGTTCTTCGTCGAGAAGAGCACCCGCGCCAACGGCTCGGTCTGGGAGCTGGCGCTCTGGCCCGATGCCGAGCAGAGCTACCTCCTCAACGCCGATGGCGCCAACAACGAGGTCCGGACGCTCAGCCGCGACACCGGCGAGGTGCTCGGCGCCTTCGGCCGCAACGGCCGCATGGCGGGCGATTTCCACTGGGTCCACAACCTCGCGGTCGACAGCCGCGGCAACGTCTTCACCACCGAGGTCGACACCGGCAAGCGCGCCCAGAAGTTCCTGTTCCGGGGCGATCTGATCCTGCGCAAGCGGGCCGCGCTGCCCTGACGCTTATGGCGCCCGCCCGGCCCGCCTCTCCCCCAAGGGGCAAGAGGCCTCGGCGTGGCGCCGAGACCCGTTTCCCGTCCGTGGCTCAGTAGACCCGCGTGACCCAGCCATGGGGATCGGGAGCGTTGCCGCGCTGGATGTCGACCAGGGCCGAGCGCAGGCGCTTCGTCACCGGACCGGCGACGTTGTCCGAGACGGAGAATTCGCCGTCCGGGCTGCGCACGGTACCGATCGGCGTGATCACTGCGGCGGTGCCGCAGGCGAAAACCTCGCGCAGGCGGCCGCTGGCAGCATCGGCCTTCCAGTCGTCGATGGAATAGGGCCGCTCGGCGACCGCGATGCCGTCGGCCTTTGCCAGCGTCAGGATAGAGTCGCGGGTGATGCCCGACAGGATGGTGTCGCTCAGCGGCGGGGTCACCATCGAGCCGTCGTCGAAGACGAAGAAGATGTTCATGCCTCCGAGCTCCTCGACCCAGCGGCGCTCGACCGCGTCGAGGAACACCACCTGGGCGCAGCCGTGCTCCACCGCCGCAGCCTGGGCGCGCAGGCTGGCGGCGTAGTTGCCGCCGCACTTGGCGGCACCCGTCCCGCCGGGGGCAGCGCGGGTCTGGTCCTGCGAGACCCACACCGTCACGGTTTCGGATCCGCCCTTGAAGTAGGCGCCCACCGCCGAGGCGATGACGAGGTAGAGGTATTCCGAGGACGGCTTGACGCCGAGGAAGACCTCGCTGGCAATCATGAAGGGGCGGAGGTAGAGGCTGCCGCCCTCGCTCGACGGGATCCAGTCGCGGTCGGCGCTGACGAGCTGCTTGACCGACTCGACGAAGACCGAATCGGGCAGCGCCGGCATCGCCAGGCGCTCGGCCGAGCGGCGGAAGCGCAGGGCATTGGCCTCCGGTCGGAACAAGGCCGCGCCGCCATCCGCCGTACGATAGGCCTTCAGGCCCTCGAAGATCTCCTGGGCGTAGTGCAGCACCGCCGCCGCAGGATCGAGTTGGATCGGGGCACGCGCCTCCACCCGTGCGTCGTGCCAGCCGCGTCCCTCGACGTAGCGGATCGTCACCATGTGGTCGGTGAACACCCGCCCGAAGCCGGGATCGACCAGAAGCTCGGCCCGGCGTTCCGGCGAGACGGGCGAGGCATGCGGCTGGGTGGCGAAGGGAAGATCGTCGGGGGCGCTCATCGTCAGTCCTTACTTACGTCTCGTCGGATCAATCAAGAGCCGGTGCGGCGCCGGCCACGGCGGGGGCCGCCGGGGGCATCCGGACGGCGGCAGCATCCGGGCGACGGCAGCATCCGGGCGACGGCAGCATCCAGGCGACGGGACGTGTGCTGCTGCTCTGATACGACGATGTCCGCTTGCGATCAAACGGCTTGCATCCTAATAATACGCAAACGAAAAGAGGGCCGGATCGTCCACGGTCGGTGCGCACAGGAGCCTCGCGCGTGTCTGCCCGAAAGCCGCCCGTCAGAACTCTGGACCAGCTCCGCCTCGCCTACACCCACACGCTTCTGCTGACGGGCCGGCACTGGCGCCGCGCGGCCAACACGGTCATGGAGGCGCATGGTCTCTCCGACGCCACGGCGGTTCCACTGATCATGATCGGTCGCCTCAATGGCGCGCCGCGTCAGAACGCCCTCGCGGAGGCCATCGGCATTGAGGGGCCATCCCTGGTGCGCCTCCTCGACCAACTCTGCGAAGCGGGCCTCGCGGTCCGCCGAGAGGATCCCACCGACCGCCGGGCCAAGGTGCTCAGCCTCACCACCGCCGGGACGGCCGTGGTTGCCCGCATGGAAGCCGATCTCGCGCGCCTGCGGGCCGAAATCTTTTCCGAGGTCAGCACCGCCGATCTCGAAGCGAGCCTGCGGGTGTTCGCGGCGCTGCAGGCCTCCTGCATCCGGTGATGCGCGAGGGGTTGCCCTGCCCTGCCCTGCCCTGCGCTCCGTCTCTGTCTTCAGCCCATGCGCTCTTGGCGGGGAGCTTTGCGTCCGGCCGAGGTTCGTTCCAACCGGGGGATGCTGCCGAACGCCGCGTCCCGGCTGACTTGAAGGGACGACGTCGTGCGCTCTTTGCAGCGCATGTCTAACACATCATCCGGCCGGCCGGTTCTCTATTGCCTTCACTATCTCGGCGGCAGCGCCGCAACCTTCGACGCGGTGGCGGAGCACCTCGCGGGTGCGGCGGACTGCGTCGCCCTGGACTTGCCCGGCTTCGGCGCCGACGGGAGCGGTCCCGGCCGAGACGTCGGCGCGATGGCCGACGGCGTGGCGGCCCGGATCCGGGCAGACGCCCCGGCCCGATGGCTGCTGGCCGGCAACAGCATGGGCGCCAAGGTCGCTCTCGCGGTCGCCCGGCAGGCGGAGGATGGCGCACCCGGTCTCGAAGGCCTCGGAGGCCTCGTGCTGATGGCCGGTTCGCCGCCCTCCCCCGAGCCGATGTCCGAGGACAAGCGCGCCGCGATGATCGCCTGGATCGATGCTGATTCAGCCACGCGCGCGCGGGAGGCGGACGCCTTCGTCGCTCAGAATGTCGGCGCTCCCCTCGATCAGGCCCTGATGGACCGGACCGTGGCGGATGTCCTGCGCGCCAGCCCCGAAGCCTGGAAAGCCTGGCTCGCTCACGGCAGCCGTGAGGATTGGTGCGCGCGGATCGGCATCCTGCGCAGCCCGGCGGTCATCCTGGCCGGTTCGGAGGATGCCGATCTCGGCGCGACCGCCCAGGCTGCCCTGACGGCTCCGCACCTCGCTCAGGCCCGTCTCGTCACCCTGGAGGGCGCCGGGCACCTCATTCCTCTTGAGCGCCCACAGGCCGTGGCCCTGGCCGTGGGCACGCTCCTGGTCGAACCGGCCTGGCAGGACGCGCCCGCTCCTGCCCCCACCTTGCCGCAGGCCTATGCGGACCTGATTCGGTCGGAACGCGTGAACGGCCGCCTGCGCGAGGCACTGCTGGCGCGGGCGGAGCAGGACGACCCGGCCTATCAGCCCCGCGCCCTCGATCCGGTCGTTCTGTCGATCCTGCGAGCCGCCTGTGACCGGGTGCTGCCGCAGGATGGGCCGACCCGCATCGATCTGGCCGCCCGCATCGATGCGCGGCTGGCGAGCGGGGCCGGTGACGGCTGGCGCTTCGCCAAACTGCCGCCGGACGCGCAGGCCTACAGCCTTGCGCTGCGGACCCTGGACGCCGCCGCCCGCGCGGCCCACGCGAAACCCTTCGTGGTTCTCGACGCCAAGGAGCAGGATGCTCTGCTGGAAAGCCTGGAGACCGGCACGGTCTCGGGCGATCTCGATGCCGAACAGATGGTGTTCTGGTTCGAGGATCTTCGCGCCGACGTGGCGCGCACCTATCTGGCCCACCCATTGGCGCTGGCTCGCATGGATTTCAGCGGCATCGGTGCGGGCGGCGACACCGACCCCCTCCCGGGCTTCCGCGACATCGGTATCGGCCAGCGCGAAGCATGGGAACCCTGCACGCTTCCGGAGACCACCCGATGAACCTCGATGCGATGCATCGCCATGCAATCCACGAGACCGTCGACGCGGTGGTGATCGGCACCGGCGCCGGCGGTGCGCCCCTGCTGGCACGCCTCGCCCAGGCCGGCCTCTCCTGCGTCGCCCTGGAGGCCGGGCCGAACTTCGATCCGAAGGGGTTCGCCTTCGACGAGACACTGGCCGACGAGATCTATTGGACCGAGGAGCGGATCAGCGGCGGCTCGACGCCCGAAGCCTTCGGCGGCAACAATAGTGGCACCGGCGTCGGCGGCTCGACCTTGCATTGGGGCGCCTTTACGCCCCGGGCCGATGCCCGCGATCTGCGCCTCCACACCGAGACCGGTGAGGGCGTCGACTGGCCCTTGGACTATGCCGAGCTGCGGCCGTTCTACGAGCGTGTCGAAGCCTTCATCGGCGTGTCCGGTCCGGCCTCCTATCCCTGGGACGAGACCCGTGCCTACCCGCTCGGCCCCGTCGCCCGCAACGCACCGGCCCAGGCCATGGCCAACGCCTGCACGGCGCTCGGGGTGCGATTCGCCGATGCCCCAGCGGCGGTCGTGTCGCGCGCCTTCCCTCAGGAGCATGGCCCGACCCGGCCCGGCTGCATCAACTGCGGCTATTGCCACCAGGGCTGTCGCACCGGCGCCAAGACCAGCATGGACGTCACCTACCTGCCGCTCGCCGTGCATCACGGCGCCGAGATCCGGGCCGAGGCCAAGGTTCACGGCATCGAGCGGTCGAAGGACGGCCGCGTCACCGCTGTGATCTACCGCCAGGGCGGCGTCGACCGTCGCCAGCCCTGCCGCAACGTCTTCCTGTGCGCCGGATCGGTGGAATCCGCCCGCCTCCTCCTGCATCTCGACCTCTGCAACGGCAGCGGTCAGGTCGGCCGCAACTACATGGGCCACGTCGCCACCCAGGTCTGGGGCACCTTCGAGCCCGAGATGCGGATGAACAAGGGCTATCCCTCCTCGCTCATCACCGAGGATATGATCCGCCCGGCCGACGCGGACTTCGCTGGTGGCTATCTCGTGCAAAGCCTCGGCGTGGTCCCGCTCACCTTCGCCAATTCCCTGGCGCGGGGGCGAAAGCTCTGGGGACGGGCGTTGGCCGACCAGCTCGCGCGCTACAACCACATGGCCGGCATCGGCATCAACGGCGAGACCCTGCCGTGCGATGCCAACGTGCTGACGCTCTCCGACGAGGTTGACGCGTTGGGGATGCGCAAGGCGGCGATCAGCTTCGGCTACAGCCAGAATGAAAAGCGCCTCAACGCGCACGCCACCCGATTCCTGAACCAGGTCTGGGAAGCGGCCGGCGCGACGGATCTCTGGACCCTGGAGCGCGTCGCCCACACCATCGGCACCTGCCGCATGGGCCGCGACGGCGACACCGCGGTGGTCGATCCCTATGGCCGCAGCTTCGAGGTGCCGAACCTGTGGATCTGCGACGGTTCGACCTTCCCGAGTTCGCTCGCCGCCAACCCGGCCCTGACCATCATGGCCATGAGCCTGCGGAGCGCCGAAGCGTTCCTGGCGGACGGACGCTAGAGCTTTTCGTTTTCGTTTGTCGTGTCAGGGATAACCGGTTTCCGCTTATCCCTGACAAACTCTGGGCTGATGGACTCGGGCGGTGGCTCAGGCCACCGCCCGGGCCACGATGTCGGGGTAGCGTCCAATGAGCCGGACATCGGCAATGCCGAAATCCGGCGCTGTCGCCCGCGCCTGCTCCCAGTCGCGCATGGTCCCGACAGGGACCCGAAAGCGGTTGGTGAACTCAGACTGCGACAGTCCGAGGCTGGTCAGCGTCCGACGCATCAGGCGGGCACGCTGGCCCCGGTTCAGGGCTTCGGCCGTCGCGTCGAAGTCCTGGTCGTCGGCCGGAGCAGCCGAGAGCGCAATCGCCGCGTTCTTCACTCGTGTTTCCCATTCCCCTCAATACATCGGGGTCCCGCCGGTGACCGGCACCAGCGCGCCCGTCATGTAGCTGCCCTCCCGCGAGGCGAGCAGCACGTAGGCGGGGGCCAGTTCGGCCGGCTGGCCGGCCCGGCCGAGGGGCGTGTCGGCGCCGAGGGATGCGATCTGCTCGGGGCTCTTCACGATGGGCTGGATCGGGGTCCAGACCGGGCCGGGCGCGACGCAATTGACCCGGATGCCCTTGGGCGCGAGCAGGTTCGACAGGCCGATGGTCAGGCTGGCGATGGCGCCCTTGGTGGAGGCGTAGACCAGCATGGTCTTGTCGGCGATCTTGGCCTGCTGGCTCGTGGAATTCACGATGGCCGAGCCCGGCTTCATGTGCGGCACGGCGGCCTGGGCGAGGTACAGCATCGCGAACACGTTGGCGCGGAACGAGCCTTCGAGATCCTCTGGCGTTACATCGTCGAGTTCTTCGTTCACCACCTGGGCGGCAGCGTTGTTGACCAGGATGTCGAGGCCCCCGAGCTCCGCCACGGTGCGCTCGACCAGGGTCCGGCAATGGGCCGCATCGCGTAAATCACCGGGCAGCAGCAGGACGCGGCGCCCGGCTTTGCAGACCCACTCCGCGGTGTCTTCGGCGTCCGACTGCTCGACGGGCAGGTAGGAGATCGCCACGTCGGCGCCCTCGCGGGCATACGCGATCGCCACGGCGCGGCCGATGCCGGAATCGCCGCCGGTCACCAGGGCGACGCGGCCGGTCAGCAGGCCTTTGCCGACGTAGCTCGTCTCGCCGTGATCGGGCGCCGGATCCATGCGCGAGCTCAGACCCGGCCGCTCCTGCTGCTGGTCGCCGGGAAAGGGCGGCCGAGGGCCGGCGTCACGGGGGTCGATGGTCATTGGCTTTCGGGCCTTCCAGGGCTATCTTGGGAGCGAGGTTTTATCGGGAGCGAGGCTGTCGCAAGGGACCGGGAGCCGGCGGGGGCGGGCTCCCGGGATCGGTCAGGCGCTCGCGTCGTCGGCTTCCAGGATCGTCTCGAGGTCGCCCGTGAGGGCATCGAGCTGGTCGGCCGTCGCCCGGATCTTGAAGGTGGTGCCGTCCTCGGCCTCGACCGCGATTTCCACGTGGTCGTCGACGCGGGCGGCTAGGGCCTGCTTGAGAATGTAGGTCGTGACGTCTGCCGTCTTGTCCGCCGTCTTGTCCGCCGTCTTGGCCATGCTGCCGTCTCCTATTGTGGTCCCGGGCAACGCGGCAGAGCCTGGGGCGGATCTGCGACCAAAGCTCTCGCTCGGTCCCGAGGCCTACAGACCCTGTCCCGATAGGGTGGCGGCGGCCTGGATCAGGGCGAGGTGGGTCAATCCCTGCGGCAGGTTGCCGAGATAGGTGCCGCTGATGGGGTCGGCCATCTCGGCATAGGTGCCGGAATTCCGGTCGAGAGCCGCCACCAGGGCCTCGAAGGCGGCTTCCGCCTCTGCCTGCTCTCCCAGCAGGGCCTTGGCTTCGATCAGCCAGAACGTGCAGGCGAGGAAGCAGCCCTCCTCCGCCTCCGCGCCGGTGTAGCGGTAGTGGTAGGGACCGCACCCCAACGCTCGGTCGATGGCCCGGCAGGTGGCGGCGAGGCGGACGGGATTGCCGAAGCGGAAGCGCACCGCAAGGGTCAGGGAGGCATCGAGCTTTTCGGTGCCCGGATGCATGACGTAGGATTGCTGCGCCTCGGACCAGCAATGCTGATCGATCCACTTGGCGACCCGGTCGCGGGCACGCGCCCAGCGCTCCCGGCACGCCCCCGGAAGGTGTCCGCCATCGGCGAGTTCCACCGCCCGGGCGAGGGCTTGCCAGCAGCTGATCTTGGAGCCGGTGTAGTGTTCGGCATCCGGCAGTTCCCAGATGCCCGCATCCTTGAGCTTCCAGGACTCGGCGCATTGGTCGGCGAGTTCGGCGAGCAGCGCCCCGGTGCGCAGGTCGAGCATGTTGCCGTCGGCGACGAAGCGCTCGGCGGTCTCGAAGATGTCGCCGTAGATGCCGTGCTGGTGCTGACCCGTCGCCAGGTTTCCGGTCCGCACGGGACGCGAGCCGCGATAACCCGGAAGGTCGATCTCCCGCTCTCCGGGCACGCGCCCGCCGTCGAGGGTGTAGAGCACCTGTGCCCCGTGCTCGCCGATGTGGCGCATCAGCCAGGACAGGGCGGCGTTGGCCTCGGCCTGCGCGCCCAGGCGCAGGAAGGCCTTGATGACGTAGCCGGCATCGCGGATCCAGGCGTAGCGGTAATCGTAGTTCTTGGAGCCGCCGATGCCCTCGGGCAGGGACGTCGTGGCCGCCGCCGCGATGGCGCCGGTGGGCGAGTAGAGCAGCAGCTTCAGCGCCAGGGCGCTGCGCTCGACCTGCTCGGCGTAGCGACCCCGATAGGCGAGCCGTTCGGTCCAGTCCCGCCACTCCCCGCACGACACGTCGATGCGCCGGTCGATCTCTTTGATGGGCGCCACCACCAGGGGCTGGTCCTCGGCCGCCACGATGGCGACGACTTCGCGCTGGCCTGCGCGCACCTCCACGAAGCCCAAGATGGCGTGGTCGTTCTCCGCCTCGATCCGGATGCCGTCGCTGGTCCGGAACAGGCCCATCATGCCGGCGACGTGGAAGGCGGTGCCGTTGCTGTTGCCCGACAGGTACGGGGCGGCCGTGTCGCCCCGGGTGCCGAACACCAGCGCCACCCGGAAGCGCACGTGCCCTTCCAGGCCCTCGATCCGGCGGGCCAGCTCCGCCCAGGGCAGGCGTCCGGCCGGGCCGCTGTTCAGGCTTTCGGTGAGCCGCGCGCGCCCGGTCTTCGTGGTGAAGACGGTCTCGTGGACGTTGCTGCCTTCGCGATAGCCGATCTCGGCCGTGAACGGCTCCTCCGGGGTGATCGCGAAGTAGCCGCCTTCGTCCGGGCTCAGCAGGCGGTCGAACAGCGGCGGCGAGTCGAGATTGGGGCAGCACCACCAGTCGATGGAGCCGTCGGCCCCCGAGAGTGCCACCGAGCGGCCCTCACCGATGGCCGCGTAGGCTTCGAGTGGGAGGTAGCCGTCGGTGCGGGTGACGGCACCACCTTCGCGGGGAAAAGGCTTCAGCACGGTACGGATACCCTTGGTGGGAAGCGGACGGCACGGGTCGGAGGCGGGCGCGCCGCCACGGGCAGTGCGTGCGCGTCGCGAGTGTCCGAACCAAGCCGACCGGAAGCCTCCGCGGAGACCTGGTCGAACCCGCGCCGTCATCGGCCGTTCCGGCCCGGACTTGCTGCATGTTGACACGGCAGTGCGCGTGAGAGGCCACGCCTGTGGCCCGGAGGCCGCATCGCCGTGCCCTTCCGTACGACCAGAATGAACGCTTATTGACCAGTGAATGAACATTCAATACGACGGTGGTGTCGGATGGAGGATGCGATGCAGCGGACCCACGAGGATGCCCGGTTTCAGGCGCTGGTGCGGCGGGTGCGGACACTCGTCGCGCCGGAGCACCTGCTGCTCGGGGCCGTGCTGGTGCTCGGCTGGGCCGCCCTGATTGCCTGGACCGGCAACGGCTCGGTCGGCTGGCAGGCCCGTCTCTGCGCCGATGCGGATGCCTCGGTCACCGCCTGCCGGATGGTCGCGCCGTCTGCGGACGGACGGGTCTCCTGAGCATGGCCTCGCCGGTCGGCACCCTCATCGATGCCCGCGCCGGACAGGCCGCGCGTCGAGAACAGATCCTCGACGCCGCCTGCGCCTGCTTCGTGCGCAACGGGTTCCATCGCACCACCATGCAGGATCTCGCCCGCGAGGCCGGGATGACGGCGGGCAATTTCTATCACTATTTTCGCTCGAAGGAGGCTCTGGTCCTCGGCTTGGTCGAGCGCGAGCGTGAGAGCGGCGCCCTCCTGGTGACGCGCCTCCAGCAGGAGGGCGACCGGCGCAGTGCCCTGTTCGGGGTACTCGGACAGTATTTCGGGTCGCTGACCCGCGAGGCGGCGGTGCTGCGCCTGGAGATCTGGTCCGAGGGAACCCGCAATCCCGCAATCGCGGCCCTCACGGCGGAGACGGAGGCGGAGGCGCGGGCTTGGTTCGAGGAGACCTTCGCCGACCTCGCCACCGCTTCGGACTGCGACCCGTCGGCCCTCTACGCCCTGCTGGCGCCCCAGCTGAAGGGCATCGTCCTGAGCCGCGCCATCCTGCCCGATTTCGATACGGGCATGGCCGTGGCGCAACTCCAGGCCCTGATCGAGGCAGGGCTCACCGGCCGCGCGTCTCTCCCGGCCGGGGAGCCCCGCTCATGCCCCGCCATGGAGTCCCGCTCATGAACTTCGCCCGCCTCGGCTTCGCCCTTCTCGCCCTGGCGCTGCCGGCCTCGGCGGCCCTCGCCGGCCCTGCGCCGGCGGGGCCCGTGCAGCCGAAATCGACGCTCGTGCCGACCATCAGCGTGGTCGAGGCCCGACGGCGGGAGATCGTCGAGTCGGTGGTCGTCACCGGCACCCTGGTCCCGCGCGACGAGATCCTGGTGACGCCGGAAATCGAGGGCTACCGGGTCACCGAGGTGCTGGTGGAGGAAGGCGCGCGCGTGGCCCGGGGCCAGGTGCTGGCCCGCCTCTCGCACGACCTCATCGACCGGCAACTCGCCCAGCAGGCCGCCCTAGTGGAGAAGGCCGAGGCCGCCGTGCCCCAGGCCCAGAGCAGCATCGAACAGGCGGAGGCCGCCGAGACCGAGGCACGCCTTGCCTTCGAGCGGGCGCAACAGCTCCTGAGGACCGGCAACGCCACCGCCGCCGTGATGGAAGGACGCACTGCGACCCTGCGCCAAGCCGAGGGCAAGCGCGCCTTCGCCCGCAACGGCCTGCGCATCGCACGGGCCGACCTCGCCCAGGCCCGCGCCGTTCTCGACGAACTGAACCTGCGTCTGGCCCGCACCGAGATCCGCGCGCAGGAGGCCGGTATCGTCAACCGCCGCAGCGCCCGCGTCGGCCTCGCGGCTTCGGCCTCGGCCTCGGCCGAGCCCCTGTTCCGCCTGATCGCCCGGGGCGAGATCGAGCTGGAGGGCGAGGTGCTCGAGACCAAGCTGCCGCAGCTCCGCGAAAACGCCCCGGCCTGGATCGAACTCGGCGACGGCTCCCGTGTCTCGGGCAGCGTGCGCACCGTGTACCCCGAGGTCGACAAGGCGACGCGCCTCGGCAAGGTCCGCGTCCGCCTCGATCCGGACCCGCGCCTGCGCATCGGCACCTTCGCGCGCGGCGCCGTCGAACTTGCCCGCACCCGCGGCGTGACCGTGCCGCAGGCCTCAGTGCTCTATGGCGGGGCTCAGCGCAGCACCGTCCTCGTTGTCGCGGACGACGTGGTGGAGGCCCGGGCCGTCCGCACCGGGCTGTCCGACGACGACGACATCGAGATCCGCGCCGGGCTCGGCGACGGTGAGCGCGTCGTGGCCCGGGCCGGCAGCTTCCTGCGCGACGGCGACCGGGTCCACCCGGTGGCCCTGGCGGTGCCGGAGCCCGCCCTGGCTTCGGGCCCCTCCCCGCGCGCGACCGCCGAGGCGGGCACGCCCTGATCGGGCGGGCGTGTCGCCTACCGCTCGCCCGAATTTCTCTCGCGGTGCTCCGCCATGCCGGGTCCGCCTTCGGCGACCCGGCATGGCGGCGTGTCCATTCTTGAGAGTGCCCTGTTTCCCGAGGCGGGAAGTCCGTTGCGCTCCCGCCGGCCGGCCCATGAACCCTGAACCCAACCCGCACCGAGCCGCCCCATGCGCCTGAACCTTTCCGCCTGGGCGATCCGCAATCCGATCGCCCCCCTCGTGCTGTTCATGGTGCTGATCGTGCTCGGCCTCGTCAGCTTCCGCAGCCTCGCGGTGACGCGGATGCCGAATGTCGACGTGCCCATCGTGTCGGTGACGATCACGCAGAGCGGGTCGGCCCCCGCCGAGCTGCAGACCCAGGTGACGAAGTGGGTCGAGGATTCGATCGCCGGCGTGCGCGGGGTCAAGCACATCACCTCGGCGATCACGGAAGGCTCGTCCGTGACCACGGTGGAGTTCCGCCTGGAGGTGAACACCGACCGGGCCGTCAATGACGTCAAGGATGCGATCTCGAAGATCCGCATCAACCTGCCCCGCACCATCGACGAGCCGGTGATCCAGCGCGTCGAGATCACCGGTCTGCCGATCCTGATCTACGGCGTGAGGTCGCCCGGCATGACGCCGGCCGAATTGTCCTGGTTCGTGGAGGACAAGGTCGCCCGGTCGCTCCAGGGCGTGAAGGGGGTCGGCGGCGTCGAGCGCGTCGGCGGTGTCGCCCGCGAGATGCGCGTCACCCTGCTGCCCGACCGGCTGCTGGCGCTCGGCATCACCGCCGCCGACGTCAACCGGCAGCTCCGCCTCACCTCCGCCGACATGGCGGGCGGGCGCGGCGAGGTCGGCGGGCGCGAGCAGTCGATCCGGACGCTGGCCGCGTCGCGATCTCTGCGCGACCTCAAGGCCACCTCGATCATCCTGCCCGGCGGCCGCAAGGTCCGCCTCGACGAACTCGCCACCCTGGAGGATTCCATCGAGGAGCCCCGCACCTTCGCGCGCTTCAACGGCGAGCCGGTGGTCGCCTTCGCGGTCTCGCGTGGCTCGGGGGCCAGCGATGCCGAGGTCGCGGAAGGCGTCGAGAAACGCATCGCCACGTTCCAGGCCGCCTACCCGGACATCCAGTTCGAGACCATCGATTCTTCGGTCGCCGCCACCATCGGCTCGTACGATTCGGCCATGCACACCCTGATCGAGGGGGCGGCCCTGGCGGTACTGGTGGTGTTCCTGTTCCTGCGCGACTGGCGCGCGACTCTGATCGCGGCCCTCGCGCTGCCGCTCTCGGTCTTCCCGACCTTCTGGGCCATGGAGGCCATGGGCTTCACGCTCAACGGCATCAGCCTGCTTGCCATCACGCTGGTAACCGGCATCCTGGTGGACGACGCCATCGTGGAGATCGAGAACATCGTCCGCCACATGCGGCTCGGCAAGTCGCCCTACCGCGCCGCCATCGAGGGCGCCGACGAGATCGGGCTCGCGGTCATCGCCATCACGGCGACCCTGATCGCGGTGTTCGCGCCGGTTTCGTTCATGGGCGGCATCGCCGGCCGCTACTTCATGCAGTTCGGGCTGACCATCGCGGTCTCGGTCTTCATGTCGCTGCTGGTGGCGCGCCTGATCACCCCGATGCTGGCCGCCTACTTTCTACGCGACCACGGCCACGAGGAGGGGCAGGACGGCCCGGTGATGCGCGCCTATGGCCGCCTCGTCGGCTGGTCGGTGCGCCACCGCGTCATCACGCTCATCGTCGGGCTTGCGCTGTTCGCGGGCTCGCTGGCCTCCACCGGCTTGCTGCCGTCGGGCTTCGTGCCCAAGCAGGACAATGCCCGCACGCTGTTCATGGTGGAACTCGCCCCCGGCGCCCGGCTCCCCGACACCGTCGCGGTCTCCGACCGGGTGGTGGCCCGCATCCGCGCCCTGCCCGAGGTGGTCTCGGTCTTCGTCGACGGCGGTCGCCAGGCCGGCGGCAAGCGGGAGACTCGGCTTGCCACCCTCATCGTCAACCTGACGCCGAAGAACCAGCGTACCCGTAAACAGGCCGCCATCGAGACCGAGATCGCCGGCCTCCTGGCGCAGGAACCCGACATCCGGTCGTGGACCCTGCGCGACGGCGGCCAGCGCGATCTCGCTCTCGTCGTCGGCGGTCCCGATGTCGATGTGGTCACCGAGGTCGCCGCCCGGCTCCAGCGCGATATGGCGGCGATCCCCCACCTCGTCTCGGTGATGTCGACGGCACCCCTCAACCGCACGGAGGTCCGCATCCGTCCGAAGGAGAGTGCGGCCGCCGATCTCGGCGTCTCCACCGACGCCATCGCGGAGACCGTCCGGGTCGGCACCATCGGCGACATCGGTCTCAACCTCGCGAAGTTCAACGCGCCCGACCGGCAGGTGCCGATCCGGGTGCAATTGCCGGAGAGCGCCCGCGCTGCGGTCTCGCGTCTCGAGAACCTCAAGGTGCCGGCCAAGAACGGGGCCGCCGTGCCGCTGGCGGCTGTCGCCGACATCGAGCTCGACCAGGGCCCCGGCGCCATCGAGCGCTACGACCGCGTGGTGCGCGTCGCCGTCGAGGCCAACATGGAAGGGTCGGACGCGCTCGGGTCCCTGATCCAGCAGGCGCTGGAGACCCCCACCGCGAAAAACCTGCCGCCGGGCGTAACCATCCGGCAGACCGGCGACGCCGAGATCATGGGCGAGGTCTTCTCGGGCTTCCTGATGGCGATGGGCGCCGGCATCATGATGGTCTACGCGGTGCTCGTGCTGCTGTTCGGCTCGTTCCTGCAGCCGCTGACCATCCTGTTCTCGCTGCCGCTCTCCATCGGCGGCGCCATCCTGGGCCTGCTGATCCTGAACATGCCGATCTCGATGCCGGTGGTGATCGGCATCCTGATGTTGATGGGGCTGGTGACCAAGAACGCCATCATGCTGGTGGACTTCGCCGTCGAGGAGATGGCCCGCGGCGTCGACCGCGTCACCGCGATCGTCGATGCGGGCCGCAAGCGCGCCCGGCCGATCGTGATGACCACCATCGCGATGGCGGCCGGCATGGTGCCCTCCGCCATGGCGCTCGGCATCGGCGGCGAGTTCCGGGCGCCGATGGCGGTGGCGGTGATCTCGGGCCTGATCGTCTCGACCCTGCTGTCTCTGGTGTTCGTGCCGGCGGTGTTCCTGTTGATGGACAGCCTCGGCGCCCTGCTCGGGCGGATCTTCGGCCGCTTCGTCGGCGCCCGGGACGAGACGGGCGACGCGCCCCTCCCGGTTCCGCACACGTCGGGATAGGCCGGGCGCATCGCGCTCGCCTCTTCCGTCCGACCCTTGCCCACGCCCAGCCACAACGCCGGCCACGCCGCCGCCGCTCGGGCGCTCCTTCAGGCTGATTCGGATGGTTGCACGGCGCGCCACGCGAGGTCCTCGGACAGAAGACGGCATGGACGAAGCCGATGATCTCCCGCGACCCATCGGCGTAGCCGTTGGAATGCATCGCATCAGAGTGGCTCCAACGATGGATCTATCGGGTCTAGATCATTGCCACCGGCCCCGTTCGTCCCTGGGGCCTGCCCCGATGCCTCCCGGAGTTCCCCCGTGTCCCAGACTCTCAGTGCCCACGCCACGCCCCTGTCAGGCGGCCGCAACATCCTCGCCTGGTCGCTCCAGGTCCTCCTCGCCCTCGTGTTCCTCGCTGCGGGCGGCGCCAAGCTCGCGGGCGCGCCGATGATGGTGCAGATCTTCGATCAGATCGGACTCGGACAGGGGTTCCGCATCGTCAGCGGCCTCGTCGAGGTCGTCGGCGCGGTCGCCCTGCTGGTCCCCGGCCTGGCCGCCATTGCGGCGATCTGGCTTGGAATCACCATGGTGGGTGCCGTGCTGGCCCATATCCTCGTCCTGCCGACACCGGTCGCCCCGGCCCTCGTGCTGCTCGGTCTCGCCGCCCTCCTGGCCTGGATGCGCCGGGGACAGGTGACGACGCTCCTGGCCCGCATCCGCTGACGCACCGTCCGGCTCCACGACCCCTCCGCCGGGAGGGATCGGCTGGACGGGATCGTTCCGGGGGGCCGCCCCCACGATCCCGACGCACAACCGTGACCCTCCGGCTCCGCCGGGTTTGGCGGAGCGCAACCGCCCGGCGGCGGCGGGCGTTCGAAGGCTCCCCTCACGGGCGATCGCGAGGCCGGGCGATGAAATCCACGAAGGCCCTCAGCGGCGCCGGCAGGTGGCGACGGCCCGGATAGTACAGGAACGGCCCCGGGAAGGGCTGCCACCAGGATTCGAGTACGGGCTCCAGCGTCCCGCTGGCGAGATGCGGGCGCAGCCAGTCCTCGAACAGGGTGATGATCCCGGTCCCGGCGATCGCCGCGGATACTGCCAGGTCGGTGGCGGCCCCGGCCCGGACGATGAGCGGTCCGCCGGGTTCGACGCGCACGACCTCTCCGTCGCGCTCGAACTCCCAGTCCGTCATCGCGCCGCTGGCGAAGCGCCCGCGCAGGCAGGCATGGGCCAGGAGGTCGCGCGGGTGGGCCGGACGACCGTGGCGATCGAGATAGGCCGGCGCGGCCGCCGTGGCGAAGCGCTGCCGACGCGGGCCGATCGGGATGGCGATCATATCCTGCTCGAGCCGGTCGTCGTAGCGAATGCCCGCATCGCACCCGGCCGCCAGAACGTCGACGAAGCTGTCCTCCGCCACCACGTCGAGGCGGATCTCCGGATAGGCGGCGAGGAAGGCAGGCACGATCCCGGGCAGGACGAGGCGGGCCGCGCTCACCGGCACGTTCAGCCTGAGGGTGCCGGCCGGGCGATCCCGAAGCCCGTTGACGACGTCGAGGGCCGCTTCGATCTCACCGAGCGCCGGGGTCAGCCGCTCGAGGAGGCGCGCGCCCGCCTCGGTCGGCGCGACGCTGCGGGTGGTGCGATGGAGCAGTCGGACGCCCAGCCGGGCTTCCAGGCGGCGCACGGCTTCGCTGAGGCCGGAGGCACTGAGGCCGCTCGCCCTGGCGCCTTCGCGGAAGCCACCGGCACGGGCGACCGCCACGAAGGCCGCGAGGTCACCGAGATCGGCCGCCATTGTTCGCCCTTTCGCACAGCCCGTGCCGATTGGGGCATGTTATCACGCAACCCCCATCGGCCTACATCCGCCGTCACCACGACGGAGAGAGACCATGACCGACATCGCACGCGCCGGGACCTATGCCCTGGGGGACCGCACCGTGAAGCGCCTGGGCTATGGCGCCATGCAGCTGGCCGGCCCGCAGGTGTTCGGGCCGCCGAAAGACCGGGCCGAGGCCGTCGCGCTT
Organism: Methylobacterium sp. 37f; assembly: GCF_023093475.1. NCBI lineage: Bacteria > Pseudomonadati > Pseudomonadota > Alphaproteobacteria > Hyphomicrobiales > Methylobacteriaceae > Methylobacterium > Methylobacterium sp. 37f. The sequence goes on along the minus strand of NZ_JAGHKN010000022.1, from coordinate 55,452 downwards.
CTGCGCGAGGCTGTGGCTTCGGGCGTCGACCATATCGATACCAGCGACTTCTACGGCCCGCACGTCACCAACGAGATCATCCGCGAGGCTCTCCATCCGTATCCGGACGACCTCGTGATCGTCACCAAGATCGGGGCGATGCGCGGCGACGACGCTTCGTGGAACCCGGCCTTTTCGCCCGAGGCGCTGACGCGCGCGGTCCATGACAACCTACGCAACCTCGGTGTCGAGGCCCTCGACGTGGTGAACCTGCGTCTCATGTTCGACGTCCACGGTCCGGCCGAAGGCTCCATCGCGGCGCCCCTCGCCACCCTGGCCGAGCTTCAGCGCCAGGGCCTCGTCCGCCGGATCGGGCTCAGCAACGCCACCGCCCGGCAGGTCGCCGAGGGGCGGACCATCGCGGAGATCGTCTGCGTCCAGAACCAGTACAATCTCACCCACCGGGCCGACGACGCGCTGATCGACGACCTCGCCGCCTCGGGCACGGCCTACGTACCGTTCTTTCCGCTCGGCGGCTTCACGCCGCTCCAGTCGGCGACCCTGGACGCGGTCGCGGCCGATCTCGGCGCGACCCGGATGCAGGTGGCGCTCGCCTGGCTGCTCGCCCGCGCGCCCAACATCCTGCTGATCCCAGGCACCGCGTCGCGTGGGCACCTCCGCGAGAATCTGGCGGCGGCCGGGCTGACGTTGCCGGACAGCGCCCGTGCGGCCCTCGACGGGATCGCCGGCCCGGTCGCTTGAGGGCGGGCCCCCGTTCCACGGGCTGTGGCGCCGTCCGCTGCAAAGCACGCCATGGCCGGATTACGAGCCGACGAGAAGGCTCGCCGACTGGAACATGACGAAGACGAGGGTGCAGAGGGCGGCCGCGGCCAGGGCGTAGGACAGGCCCTTCATGAATTTGGTCACGTTCGGAGATCCGTTCAGCGAAGGCGGGCATGGCCCGGGAGGCGTCCCCTCCTGGGCCGTTCGCACGTATCGGAGGGGATGAGAGGTGGATCCGCCCCCTTCCGGCCGGCGCCGCGCGGCGCCGGCCGGGTCGGGAGGGAAGCGTCAGGCGGGCTTGCGGCCGTCGGCGGCGTAGCGGTCGATGGCCGAGGGAAGTTCCCGCGAGAGGCGCGCCAGCAGGGCCGGACGGCTCAGACCGGTCTGCTGGGTGAGATGGTCGAGGGTGTCCGGGCCGATGGCGCGCTCGAGATCGGCCTCGGGGATGTCGCGGTTGGGGCCGTGATTGACCCAGGAGGTCGCCGTCTCGCCGTGGCCGCCCTTGGTGAAGTGGTCGACCAGTTCGCTGAGGCCATTGGCGATCAGGCCGCCGATGCCGGCCGTACCGACGCCGCCGAGGAGGCTGCCGAGATTGCCGAGGCCGCTGCCGCCGGACTGTGTGCTGGTCGAGGAGGTGTTCGGAAGGTGCGGGATCGAGCCCTGCGTCGGGGTGCTGTCGTGACCCTTCAGCAGTTCGGCGAGCTTGTCGCGGTTCTGGTAGCCGGCCACGGCCAGCAGGCCCAGCAGCGCGGTCATCGAAGGATAGCCCTTGCTCATCGTCGGTCTCCGTTTCGGGTCTGTAACACTTGGTTTCGGGATCGGTTGGTTTCGGGATCGTTTGGTTTCGGGGTCGGTCCGGGCTGGGGCGCCCGGGGTCTCGCCGTCAGCCCGCCGTGGCGGCTTCCGTCGATGTCGTGCGCCCGGCCAGATCGCTCGGTTCGGCGGCGTACTGGCTGGCGGCGATGGTGCGCTTGACCGTGGAGCGGGCCGCGTCGATGGCGATCGCGGCCGCCGACAGGGTGCGGGCCTCGGTCGGGCGCTCGAGCGCGTGCTTGGCGATCTCGCCGGCCAGATCGTCGATCTCGCGGGCCAGATGCTCCAGGCGCGGGGCGTCGGTGGTGTCCTGGGCTTCCTGCCGGATCTCCAGCAGGCGGTCGGTGGCCTCCTCGATGCGCTCGCGGCGCAGGCGCGACAGGCGCTGGCCGACCCAGGCGAGCGCCGAGCCGATGCCGCCGCCGAGAAAGGCCACGAGGTAGATCCAGGTCTCGTAGCGTTCGATGAAGCCCTGCTGCTCACGCTCGAAGAAGTCGACGGCCCCCGGATGGATGGGCAGCCGCGCGCTCGTCGCACCCGCCGTGCTGTCGTAGCTCGGGGCCTGGAGGTAGTCGGCGGCCGGCGTCACGTTGGCCATGCCGCTGCGCATCTCGAACAGGTGCTGGGTCACATCGGCCGCCACCGGGCGGGACAGGCTGGCGCGGGCCATCAGGCGATAGGACGCCCCCACCGTATGGACATCCTCGGCCGGGACCTTGGGACTGCCGCCGAAGGTCTCGGCCGGCATTGTCACGGCCTGGAGGCGTGGCAGGCGCGCGATGATGGCGTCGGCGTTCTCGACATCGACGAAGGCGACCCTGCCGGTACGGCTGACCCGCTGGACGATCCCGACGATGCGTTGCGCGGTCGGCGAGGTCGGAGCGATCACCGACACCACCGCGTCGATGCGCTTGGCGGTGAAGGCCGCGCCGAGGTCGGCCTCTGCCATCTCGACCAGCACGACGTGACGCGGCGGAACCGGTCCCTCGGGCTCCTTGTCGAGCAGCACCAAACCGTAATGCTCGACCATGGACCGGATCAGCGCCTGGTCGGCGTCCCGGTGGGCCAGGATGGCCAGGCGCTTGCGGTCGAGCTGGGGGAACCGGGTCAGGCCGGACCCTTCGGGCGAAGCGATGATCATGGCCTGGTCGCGCAAGATCGCGAGGGTCAGGCCGTTATCGGGCAGATCGACGTCCGGACGCACCACGGCAAGGTCGGCGCGGCCCTCCTGGAGGGCGGCGGCGCTGTCGCGCACGTCGTCGAGGTCCAGGACCTTCAGCCGGATTTCCTTGTGGCGCTTGGCCAAAGCATCCGCATAGGCATGGATCAAGGCGGGCTCGGTGCCGTCCCGCGGGGCGACGGCGACCGTCAGCACCGTGGCTCGCGAGACCCAGTAGGCCACCCCAGCCGCGAGGCAGAGACATACCGTGAGCATCAGGAACACGAGTTCCGGGCGCAGGACGAACTTGGCGAACTTCATCGGTCGGCGTTCGCTCCCTCTCGGCGACCGGCAGGTCCACCTGCCCGGACCTTGCCGGACAGGTGCAGGATGCGAGGCACCGGCCCAATGGGCAGGCGCAAGGCGCGACGCGCCAGCCCTATGGGCAGGCGGAAGGCGCTCGGCGCGGGCTACGGGCAGGTATGGCGGTCGCCGTCATTGCCCAGGTAGGTGCCGCTGGCCGCGTCGTACGAGCGGAAGCGGCGGGCGCAGGCGGCCACCGCCTCGGCGGGGATTCCGCGCGGGGCGGCTTGGGCCTGCGAACTGGCGATGGCGCCGCCGATGATGGCCCCGGCGGCGAGACCGGCGACGCCGGCACCGACGGCCGCGCCGACGCCGGGTCCGCGGCGATAGCCGTAGCCGCGACGATAACCGTAGCCCCGGCCGTAGCCTCGTCCGCCGCGCCATCCGTGGCGGTGACCGAAGCGACGGTACTGGGCGTAGCCGGTCGGAAGGTCACCGCGTACCAGCGCCTCGACCGGCGCAGCCGTGGTGGGCGAAGCCTGGGCCGGCAGCCCGACGAGGGTGGCGACGACGGTCGCGGCAAGGGCGAGGGTCAGCTTCATCGTGGATCGGTTTCCAGGCTGGGTTTCGTGGGAGCGCGGCGGATCAGAAACGCGGATGCTCAGTAGCCCCGACGGTTCGGCGGGGTGGAGGCCCGGCCGCCGAAGCGGCGGCTGACATAGGCGATGACCTTCGGGAGCAGGAAGGCGGTGAGGAGCTTGCGGATCATGGGATGGTCTCCGTGGTGGTAGGATCGTCGGGCGGGGATCAGCGCCTTAGAGATCAGCGCTTCGGACGGGCGAGCCAGCCGACCGCGAAGGCGACGGCGGCAAGTCCGAGCAGGGCCGAGGTTCGGTTGTCGTCGGCGTAGCGCGCCGCCTGTCGGCCGTAGGTCGCGCCGCGGCTGCGGGCCTGACGGGCGTAGTCGCGCCCCTCGTCGATGAGGTTTCCGGCCCGGTCGCGCGCATCGCCGACAAAGTGGCGGCCGCCCTCGATCAGGTTTCCGGCACGGTCCCGGACCTCGTGGGCGAGGTGACGGCCGTCCTCGGCCAGATCTTCAGCCCGGTCGCGGGCGCGGCCATAGGCGTATTGCGCGCCGCCCGCGACCTGGTTGACGGCACCGCGGACCTGGCGGCCCGGATCACCGGTGACGCCGCCGAGGGCAGTCTGGGCGCGACCCTTGAGGTTGCGGGAAGCACCGCGGAACTGATCGCGATTCATGAGTTTCTCCTGATCGTTCGGATGGGATGGGATGGAGCGGCGAGGCCGCCCCATCGGAGCGCGGAGGAATCCGCATAGTGAATGCGGTCGGCGCCTGCCTGCGCCTCAGTGCTTGCCGGTGACCTTGTCGACCACCGAGGCGACGCCGTCCTTGGCCTCGCCGACGGTGCGCTGGGCCTCGCCCTTGAGTTCCTGGGCCTTGCCCTCGGCAACGAGCTTGTCGTTGCCCGTGACCTTGCCGACGCCTTCCTTGAGGTTTCCGACGGCTTCGTTGGCGAGGCCCTTCAGCTTGTCCGTGGTGCTGCTCATGGGATGGCTCCTTTGATGTGAGGGATCGCGATCTTCGCAGAGGGACCGGCCGGTCGCGGGGACCGGCCGGGGATGGGCTCAGACGCGGCGGGCGTCGTAAGCGTCGGCGAGGGTGTGGAGCTTCGGGGCGCCGATCCGGCCACCGAAGAAGCCGGCGAGCGCGCCGAGGATCAGGGCGAGCGCGCCGTAGAAGGCACCCTGGGTCGCGGCGGACTTGGCGGCCACGGCGGCGGCCTCGGCCTTCACCTTGGCGGTGGCGACGGTCTCGTCGTACTGCTTCTTGTAGTCTTGGATCTGAGCCTTGGCCTGATCGACCGGGATGTTCTGCGCCTTGGCGAGAGCGTCGGCGGCGCGGTTCTCGGCCTGGGCCTTCTGGGCCGGGTCACCCGTGAACAGGGCGCGGATGGCGGCCACAGCCGCATCCTTGGCGGCCTGCGGGTCCTGGCCGGCGGTCTGGTTGCGGACCGACTGCTCGATGCCGTCGAGCGGGTTGGTGATCTTCGACAGCGAGGGCGCTGCGGCCTGGGCCGCCGTCTGCACGGTTCCGCCGACGAGCGAGCCGGCGCCGCCGAGCGTGCTGGTCACGCCCGAGAAGGCGCCGCCGATGAGGCCACCGGCCGCCGAGGTCAGCAGGTAGAGCACCACGAGCGTGGTCACCGCCCAGGAGACGAGGCCGTGCAGGCCGGCCGCACCGGTGACGGGCTTGCCCGAGAGGCGGCCGGCGATGAAGCCGCCGGCGAGCGAGGCGACGATGCCGGAGCCCACGAACCAGATGCCGGCGCTCATCGACAGGGTCGAGGCGGCCGGGTTGTCGGCAGCCACCGGGCCGACGCTGGACAGGCCGACGCCGACGCCGACCATGTTGAGGATGACCTGGGTCACCAGGGCGGTGACGGCGCCGGCGAAGATGGCGCCCCAGGAAACCTGGTTCAGCAGGACGGTGCGGGTGTCGGCCGAGGCGCCGGGGGTGGCGAGGGTGGGGGAAGTGGACACTTAGAGGTACTCCGGGTGGTCGGTCGTCCGAGAAGTTCGGTCGTTCGAGGGGGGCGTGAGGGTGGGAGGGCTGCACGACCGCGCGTCAGGCGCGGCCGTGAAGGTCGGGTGCGGCGCTGCGGATCAATCGCGGCCGTGAATGAGGAGGCCGAGGCCGTAGCCGAGAAGGCCGGCCACGAGCAGGGCGGCGACGGGGTGCTCGCCGATCTGGGCAACGGCTTCGCGTCCGCTCTGGCGCAGGGTGTGGCCGCCGTTCTCGTAGGCGTCCTCGGCGTAATCGTAGGCTTCGCGGCCGGCATTTCGGACCGAACGCTCGGCGCGCTCGTAGGTGTCGCCGGCGGCGTCCTGTGCGTGGCGGGCCCGATCCTTGATCGCGCGTCCGTCGGACCCGGCGACGTCGTCGACGGCATCGCGGACTCGCGCACCCACGTCGCGCGCCGTATCGGCGACACGGTCGGCCGCATCGCGCACGGCGTCCTTGGCCTGGCCGTAGAGGTTCTCGGCCGTGCCCTGAACCTCGCGGGCGCGGCCCTCGACCGAGTCCCGGTTCGAGCCGGTCAGGTCGCCGACGGCGCCCTGGATCTTGCCGCCGAGTTCCTGTGCGGCGCCGGTGATCCGGTTGGTATCGACCATGATGTGTCTCCTGTGTGTGATGCGGGTGGATGGGGTGAAGGTCTGCGACGTTCCGGCAAAGCTACGACTTAGGGGCAGTCTTTGTTTTCACGTCGGAGTTCGGTGGTTTCTGGCGAGGCTCGGCTTCATGCCGCGTCGTCAGGTCTTGCTGGGACTTGAAGTCTTGCTGGGACTTGCCTTCCGCCTCGACCCGACCGTCGCCGATCAGCTTGCCGATGGCTTCCTTGACCGAGCCCTTGAGCGTCTCCGAGGTCGGCCCCACCCCAATCTTGTTCTCGGTCCCGGTCTTTATCTCCGTCCCGGTCCTGCGCCCGGTCCTGGATTTCGGCTCGTTCATGAAGGCGCGCTCCTGAAGGACTGTCAGGATCGAGACCCCTGACGCGGGATGGCCTGGACGGGCTGGGCGACACTCGTCCGCACCCCAGGTGGCATCGGAATGACGCCAGACAATGGTTCATTCGTACTAGTACAATGAGTTTTATTAACTAGGTGCGGCGGTCGGAAATCCATTGTTCCGCCCCCACACGATGGCCTCGGAGCGCTTGTGGACATCGAGTTTCCGGTAGAGCGCGGCGGAGTGATTGCGCACCGTGTTCTTCGACAGGTTGAGACGCTTGGCGATGACGTCGTCGCTGAGGCCCTGGCAGATCAGGTCCAGAATCTGGCGCTCCCGCACCGTCATGTTGGGCGAGACCGCATCCTGGTGGTCGCCGCCGGGCTGGCGCAGGTTGGCCAGCTTCTCGATCAGCCCGCGGCTGAACCAGGAGGTGTCGGCCATCACCGCCTCGATGGCCTCGAACAGGTCGCGCTCCGTGCGCTTGCGGTCGGTGATGTCCTGCAGGACGAGGAGCGCGAAGGCCTCCTCGCCGATCTCGACCCGCTCGGCCGAGATCAGGCAGTCGAGATTGGTGCCGTCTTCGTGCTTGAGGCAGGCCTCCAGTCCGAGCACGTAGCCGGTGCGCGCCACCGCCGTCTCGAACCGGATCCGGGCCGCCTCATGGACCCAGAGGCCGAGATCCGCAGGCGAGCGTCCGCTCACCGTGTCGCTGCCGTAGCCGAAGACCCGCGCGAAGGCCTCGTTGACGCCCGTGATGGCAAAGCCTTCCGCCCGCGCCAGGAGGGTCGGCACGGGTGTCAGGCGAAACGCCTTGGCGAAGCGCTCCTCGCTCTGGCGCAGGGCCGTCTCGGCTTTGCGCCGGAGGTCGAGGTCGGCGAAGGTGAAGAGCATGCACGGCTCGTCGCCGAGATCCATGGGCTGGCCGGCTACGATCACGTAGCGGCTTCCGCCATCCGGCAGGTCGAGGCAGGCCTCCATCTGGGGAATGGTGCCGCCCTCGTTGAGCCGCGAGATCGCCAGATCCCGGCTGCGGGCATTGGCCAGGACGTCGACCTCGTAGACGCTGCGGCCGATCACGGCGTCGCGGGTGTAGCCGGTCATCTCGAGGAAACCGAGATTCACCTTGACGTGACGCAGGTCCGAAAGCCGGCAGATCACCGCCGGGGCCGGGTTGGCGTTGAAGGTGGCCTCGAAGCGCGCCTCTGCCTCGAACTGCTCGGAAACATCCTTGAGGATCAGCGCGAGGCAACTCGGGTTGCCCTCGCGGTCGGTGGCCACCAGGCTGCGCAGCGAGTGGACGAAATCGACGTCCGGCCGATCGGTGCGCTTCACCTCGACGATGACGTCATGGAAGCGCTCACCCGAGACCACGCGCTCGATCGGATACTGGTTCGGAGCGTGGTTGTTGCGGTAGCGCAGGGCGAAGCGCTCACGATAGGCGTCCACGGTCTCGCCGAGCTCGCCGACGGTCTCGGCTCCGTGCATCGCCAACGCGGCCTCGTTGGCATACGCGATGGTCTGGTCGGGCTCGACCAGGATCACGCCCTCGCTGAGGCCGGCGATGATTTGCCGGAGTTCATGCCTGTCGACGCCGAGGGTCACGGTGGCTCCCTGGGGACGCTGCCCCGCACAATGGTCCCGCTCGTAACAAGAACGCGGGATCGCAGTTCCGCATCCGAAGCCCGAATGTCTGGTATATCTGGATCATTGACGTGAACGTGATGGCCCAATCACAAGCTGAACGCGGTCTTGTCCCGTAAAGCGACAGGCGATCTGGATCGTGCTCCAGACACAAGGGCGGTCGTTCGTGCTGTCAGATCTCCAACACCAAAATCCTGTTTCGGATGAAGCGGGATTGTCCCGGCACATCCAGGATCGCATCGGCCGACGACTGAGCACGGTCTTCCCATGTCCCGATGCTGTTGAGGACACCTCGCGCCTCGGTCAGGTTCTGCTTCGGCTGGCGCAGGCCCTGGCGGCGGCGCCGGCGGGCAATCCGGTTCCGGATTCCTTCCGGACCGATCTGATCGCCGCCGTGCCGCAACTCCGGCGCTACGCGCTCGCGCAGTGCCGGAACGCCGCCGAGGCCGACGACCTCGTCCAGACGACCCTGATGCGGGCCTGGGAGAACCGGTCGCGGTTCGAGCCGGGGACCCGGCTGATCGCCTGGCTCTTCACGATTCTGCGCAACGCGTTCCTCAACCAGCGCAAGCGCCTCCGGCGCGAAGTCGAGGATGTCGACGGCGCTTTCGCCGCAACTCTGAGCCTGGAGCCCGAGCAGGAGCGCCGCGTCGAACTGATCCAGCTCCAGGCCGCCCTGAACACCCTCACGGCCGAACACCGCGAGACCCTCCTCCTCGTGATGGTCGACGGCCTGCTCCACGAGGAGGCCGCCCGGGTCCTGGGGTGCCGGACCGGCACGGTGAAGAGCCGCATCAGTCGGGCCCGCGAACGCCTCGCTCTAGCTCTGGGCGCGGATTGAGCGACGCCGGGCGCGCCCGGTGGGCGCCGTGGAACTGGTGGGGACGCCGCTTTTCTGACTCGACGCGCCGGTCCCCGACCCCGGAATCGAAGGAGGCGGGAATCGCACAGCCTATTCCGCCCGATCGGCGTGGTCGTTCAGACCGAAAGCCGGAAAGCCGGCTCCAACAGTCCGCGACATCCAGATGCAACCACGAGGGTGCGTCCGTGCTCCGGGTCAGCTTCCCGCTCCTTGGGACTCATGCCCTCGTAGGCACTGGTGATGAGCAGGCGATCCAAGTCGGGGCCTGCGAAGGTGGGGCACGAAGGACGCGTCACCGGCAGGGGGATCGTGCGCACGCGCACGCCTTCCGGGCTGTAGGCATCGATGCAAGCGGCGCCCCAGCGGACGCACCAGATCCGGCCTTCGGCATCGACGGCGGCTCCATCCAGGCCCCCCTCCCCACCGCGATGATCGTAGAGCGTCGTTGGCTCCCCCGTCGGCAGGCCGGTGCGGGAATCGAGGGCCACGCGCTGGAGCAGGCCCACGTTGGTGTCGGCGAAGTAACCGGTTCTGCCGTCGGGCGAGAAGCAGATGGCGTTCGGGATGGTCAGGGCACCGAAGAGGCGCGTCACCTGGGTGCCGGCGACGTGGTAGATCGCGCCGCGCCCCGACTCGGCGTCCCGCCCCATGGTGCTGATCCAGAGGGCGCCGCTGGGGTGGACCCGGCCGTCGTTGGAGCGGGTGCCGTGATCCTCTGCCTCCAAAGGGCAGAGCAGTGCAAGCGCACCATCCTCAATGCCGCGCAAGTAGAGCCCGTTCTCGGCCGCCAGAAGGTGCCGTGTCTTGTCCACCGCGACTACGGTGCTCACCCTGATAGGCAGGCCGTGTACGCGGGCCGCCCCTCCCCCTGCCAAGGGCGCCTCGAACAGGCGCCGTTCAAGGATGTCGACCCACCAGGCAGTGTCGGTTCGCGGGTCGTAGCAAGGCCCCTCACCGAGGTGGCAGCGGGGTGCGTCCAGGATCCTTAGACCGTCCCGGGTCTCCTTGGTCCTCACATCCATCCTCCGGTCATCGCGCTGGCTCGGATCATCATACTCGAGACGGAGGCGGAGAGCCCCTCACCAGAGAACCTCCGACCGATCGGCTCCAGTGCAGGGCTATCGATTTTGTTCGGTAAGCCGCACGACCGGCTGTGACCCCAGTCTCCTACCAGGTCGCGTCGGATGCAGTCATTGCCTGTCACATTTGGCGACGAACGGCTTTAGAATGCTGGGAAAAGTCTTTGTGCGTTTGGCGTCGCGTTGCATCGGGTTGCGAGCCCAACCCTTCCGTCCTCAATTGGGTTCGTTCTGCCAAAACGGTCATCCGCGCGCCTCTATGGAATCTGACTGGCAAAAAGAAAATGAGGCGTGCCATGTGTGGAATATAGAAACGCCGTAATTCTATGATTTTTTTGTGCCAATCGTAAGTCGCGATGGTACGAAAGCCTAAATACGATAAATTCTGTAAAATAGAGATATTAAGTATTGACTTTATAATTGATCTTAAATAATGAGAAATGAGTCCAAGACATGCATTGGGTATAGACTACTTAGACCTCGAATGCACAAAATATCGTATGCTATTTGCAGTAATAAAAAGTCTTTATTGTAGATCTACATTAGTACTTTTATCGAGTTTTATGATGATAAATGATGCTCCGTTTCTACGGTTGTATTATTGATCGCTCGTGGAGGCCTTTAACAAGTCGCGTAAGCCGCGTGTCATTAGCTCGCCAAGCTCAAGGTGTGAGGTTTTTGAGCGTTGGGCAGGCGAACGTCGCCGTATGCGTAATGCTCAAGACTGGAAGCGAACTTCGGAGCAGCGCGTCCGGGTAGCGGTCGGGATCGGATGTCTGGAGGCGCAGGAGTAGCTGTCCTCCCGTTTGCGTAGGATCCGCCTCGAACCAGGATCGCAGGTCGTCGGTGACTGCGATGAGGGGATCCGGGCGACGGCGTCCGCGCTTCGGCTTCAGCGCGGGCTGTGCCGTCGGTCGAACCTCACCCATCCGCCAAGCCGTGCGCAGCCCCGCCAGGAAGTCGGCGACCGGGATAGGCGCGGCCGACGTGTCGAGCGGCAGTATGACGGTGCCCTCTCTGGTTAGTTCGGACTCGATTTCCTGCTGGAGATTCTGCTGACGATCGCGACGCTGAACATCCTCCTGTCGCTGATCGTCACCCGCCGCACCTTCGGCGCTCAGGTCCGATAGGTGGCAGAGGTTGCGCGCGTCGGCTTTGGAAGGCCGCGCCGTGCGATCCAGGCGCACCGCCGGATGCTCAGCCGCAACATTATCCGTTTGCAGCAACTGGCCGAATTACTGGAATCGACGGACGACGGTGCGTTCCATGAGCAAGCCTAGGCAGAGAGATCCCGAACCCCAAGCCATAACGTAGAAATAATCGACCGTGATTCCGAGCGAAGGATTGTAGGCGAGCCGGACCCACTCGATGATCTGGACCACCGGATTCCACTTTAGAAGGTCATAAATTTCGGTTGGAAGCATATGTGGTAAGAAAAAAACGCCGGATGTCATGTATAATAGAATACTTAAGACAATATATCCCCATAGCCATCCGGGGAAAAATGACATGATGCCGATGTTGATGGCACCCATACCAAGTCCCAGGAGAAGGGCCATGAGATAGCCTTCGATTGCTCGAGCCGGATCTTCTGGCATAGGGTCGACACCCAGCAGCAAAAGTATCCCGATGATGATCAGCAGGCCCTGGAAGCCTTTCACAGTTTCGACGATGAAACGCGCGATCATGATGTCGAAGGATTTTACCTGCGGGTAGTACATCAACGGTCTATTGACAAGAATCGCCTTCATCGCTTCGCGAGACGTGTACTGAAAAACTAGAGCTGGAACGGCGCCCGTCGCAACGAACAGGATAGGGTTGTTGCCCATTGGAGATGGCATGTTGCGGAACAACATGATCGTAACCATCAGAAAGATGTGCGCTACGGGCCACAGAACCACGACGACGTAGCCCCAGTAGGACGCGCCGAACCGCGTGCGCATGTCTCGCAGCATCAGGGCGCGAATGACCTCCGCGTACACCGCCAGATCGCTCCGTTTGGTGGAGATGGGTGAGGTCGGTGGCAGCATGTCCGGTCCTGATTGGCGCGCACCGATCAGCATAGATCGGCACTTGGACCAAATTGTGGGTCAGGCACGAAGGCTGACGGCACCTCTGAGGGTCGACGACGCCCGATGGAGACCGGAGTTTGCAGGGTTATGGGTACGCGTCCGGTGATGGCCGCGGTCGACGGCATCGCGCATTCGGCTGAAGCCTGACCTTAATGCTGGCGTTAAGGTCAGCGGGTCGGGGCGATGCGGGTCGAGGTGCTTGAGGGGGCCGAACGACGGCGGCGCTGGTCGTTCGAGGACAAGGTGCGGATCGTCGAAGCTTCGTACGAGGCGGGAGTGTCGGTGTGTTCGGTGGCGCGCCGGCACGGGATCGCCCAGGGCCTGCTGTTCACGTGGCGACGCCAGGCTCGGGAAGGCCGTTTGGGCGGGGACGAGCAGGCCCCGGTCTTCGTGCCCGTCGCGATCACCCCGGAGCCGTCGCCGGCGGTTCCAGTTCTGCGGTCGGATGATCTTGATGTTGCGCCCCAGCCTCGTCGAGCGCGGCGCAAGACCGGGATCATGGAGATCGATCTCGGTGGTGGTTGGCGTCTCACGGTCGACCTAGACGTCGATGCCGCGGCACTGCGTCGGGTGCTCGATGCCCTGGAGGGGCGATGATCCCGCTGCCGACCAACGTTCGGGTCTGGCTGGCGACCGGCCACACCGACATGCGCAAGGGCTTTTCCAGCTTGGGGCTGATCGTCCAGGAGACGCTCAAACGCGATCCTCATTCCGGGCACCTGTTCGTCTTCCGCGGCCGGCGCGGTGACCTGATCAAGGTGATCTGGCACGATGGCCAGGGCGCGTGCCTGTACGTACACCAAGCGGCTCGACCGCGGCCGTTTCCTGTGGCCCTCGGTGGCGGACGGAGCCGTCAGCCGGCCGAGCGTAGGCGTACTCCTTGCCGCTCGTCAGGATGTGCCAGATCATCACCGCGAGTTTGCGCGCCGTGGCGACCGCGGCCGCAGATGCACCGCGCTTCTTCTGTACACGGTTGAAGAAGGCCCGCAGCGGACCTGGCGCCGTCTTGGCCGACCAGGCCGCTTCCACCAGCATCTTGCGGGCGTCGCCGTTGCCTTGCTTCGAGATCCTGCCGTGCCGTGCCGGATGATCTCCGGACTGCCGAACCCGCGGCGTCAGGCCGAAGTAGCTGCTGAGCTTGTCCGGCGATGGGAAGCGCGCGATGTCGCCGATGGAGGCCAGCACGGTCGAGGCTACGACCGAACTCGCGCCGGGGATCGTCATCAGCTTGAGAGCTCGCGGATCGTCGAGCGCCTGCTGGGCCACGACCTTGTCGATCTCCGACAGCTGTTGCGACACACGTTCGAGTTCGGCAATCAGGCGCTGGAGCATCCCGCGCTCCTCGGGTGGGAGCGGCAGGGCATCGAGCCAGCGTTGTCCCGCCTTGCCGAAGAGGTGCCCCTTGTAGGGCGGGATCAGGTTGGCATGCAGGATCGCCTTCATGCGCCCCTTGATCCGGACGACTTGCGCCAGGACGCCGGAGCGCTCGGCGATTTGGCGGCGGCGGCCGTACGTGTCCTCGTCGGCGACCCAAACCTCCGGCAGGAAGCCGGCGGCATGCAGCTTCGCCAGGGTCGCGGCATCCACCTTGTCGGTCTTCACGCGGGCGTAGGCGATCGCACGGACGAGCCTCGGGTTGGCTACGGCGACCCGTTTGACATGCGGGCGCAGGAGACGTTCGACCGCGGCGCTGTTGCCCGTGACCTCAATGACCACTTCGTCGTCGAGGCTGAGTGTCTTGGCGAAGGCGACGAGCGGCTCATGGACGAGTTCGACCCGAAGTTGTTTGGTGACCGTGCCATCCTCCAGGATCGCCACCTGAGCGAACGACCGGTGTATATCCATACCGACGATCTTCATGCTGGATCTCCATTCTTCCTGGAGCCAGTGGCTTGCACGACATCTACGGATCCGCGCTCGCAGCGCAGCCGGGCAAGTCGTAGGGGCGGCCACGTAACAACACGAGCTCACAGCTCATCGAAAGGACGGCCTGCCACCGTTTCATGCTCCAAACGCCCCTATCCCGGCCTGAACAAGCTAACCCAGAAGGATCAGCCCGCGCCACCGAACCGAGGCGCCGGGAGCATCATGCCCTTTAACAATGCTGCCGAACGCTCCATCCGGCCCATCGCGGTGGGCCGCCGCAACTGGACCTTCGCCGGCTCGGATGCGGGCGGCCATCGCACTGCTGCCCTCTACACGCTGATCGAGACCGCCAAGCTCAACGGCATCGACCCGCAGGCGTGGCTTGCTGACGTGCTCGCGCGGCTACCCGACCATCCCGCCGGGCGTATCGACGATCTGCTGCCGTGGAACTGGACCCAGCCTCAGCGCCGGCAGATCGCCGCCTGACACCCCGCCGGGACCACGAACGCGGCCTTCACCGAATGCGTACGATCAAGGCTCTTGGCTTTGCCAAGCTGTCGGTGCGCCCGCGCTACTACGAGCAGGATCCAGCCGCCTCGGCGGCCTTCAAAAAATCCTGCCAGCTGCCGTGAACGCGATCCGCGTGGGCCTACCCCCCCTGAAGCAGCCGTTGGGTAATTACCCACCCCCTTGCGCAGGCCGGATTTCGCTGATTCCTTCGTGGGATGGGCCGAAGCGATCTTGAGCGGCTGAGCCGCGAGGAGCTGATCGAGCTGGTGCTGCGATTGCAGCGCCCTTCGATACCTCGCGCACGTCTTCGAAGCCGCCCGCGACCGACCGCAAGGAGCGACGCGAGCAGGCCAAGCCGGGCGGTGCCAAGCCCGGGCACGAGGGCCATAGCCGCGTGATGAGCGGGGATCCCGATGCTGTCGTCGATCATCGTCCAGATCGCTGCGCGTGCTGCGGCGACGCCCTGCATGAGGATCTTCCCGCCGAGATCGTGAGCGTGTCCGAGCGCGTCGAGTTGCCCAAGGTGGCGCCGACCGTCACCCAGCATCGGCGGCTGGCCGTGCACTGCCCGACGTGCGGAATGCGGGTCGTCGCGCGCGCGTCGGAGGCGGCACGCGGGACGCCCTTCGGCCCACGGCTGCATGCCGTGGCGACGTATGTGAAGACCTTTCAGGCGCTCTCCTACGAGCGGCTGCAGGCGGCGCTGTCGGATCTGTTCGGGCTCACCCTCAGCCAGGGCGGCCTGATGAACCTGCTTCGTCGGGCGCAAGCGCAGTTCCGTCCCGGCTGCGAAGAGGCCGTCTCGACCCTGCGCCGGGCCGCGGTGGTCGCCTCGGACGAGACTGGCGTGCGCATCGAGGGCAGCAACGCTTACCACTGGGTCTTCCATTCAGCCGAAGCGGTCGTCCATCAGGCTTCGCCGACACGCGGTGCGGTCGTCGTGCGGGAGATGATGGACGGGCATCGGCCGGCGGTTTGGATCTCGGACCGCTACACGGCTCAGCAGGGCCATGCGGTCTCTCACCAGACTTGCCTTGCCCATCTCGTCCGCGACGTCGCCTACGCCGTCGAGACCAGCGACGATCCCGTGCCCTGGCGCCTGCAGCTCTGGCTGCAATCCGTGTTCGCCCTGGCCGACCACGTCACCGACTTGGCCGCCTCGACGCTCGCCGCCAAGCGCCGGAGCCTGGATCGCCAGCTCGGCGCCATCCTCGCCACACCGAGCCGCTGCGACCTGACCCGCGATCTGCAGGCCAAGATCGGTCGGGCTCGCCATCAGCTCCTGGTCTTCCTCGCCCACCCCGGCGCGGTCGAACCGACTAACAACGGTTTCGAGCGGCTGCTGCGTACGTCCGTAGTCCAGCGGAAGGTCACCAACGGCTACCGCGCGATGTGGGCCGCCGAGGGCGAAGCCGCTATCCGCACAGTGGTCGATACCGCCCGCCTCACAGGCCGCAGCCCCTTCGGCACCATCCTCAAAACCGTCGGCGCCTGAAACCTGCTCTCAGACGGGTGGGTAATTACGCCGTTGAGCTGCGGTGGCATGGTGAGGCTCGGGTCGGCAAGAAGAACACCTTGCCGCGTCAATGGGCGCGCCGCGGGACGCATCCCTCGGCACCCAAGGATCAGCGTACGGCCTAAACCTACCTCCTAGACGCAATTTGCTCGGAGAAGTGCAAGGGCGCCTGTCCTGCCCCGCTGCAATAGCGAGGCAGATGAGCCTGCATCTGGCCGAGATCAGCAGAAGCATCGCGCCGCGCGCCCATGCCGTGATGATGCTGGACGGCGCAGGCTGGCACGACGACCACGACGTCGGCGTAACTACTCGTGCGTTCATCAACTGCTTCGGATCGAACGTAAAGAGTTCAATCGACCATAAAGAAGCCTGGTAGACGCATTAGATCTATTTCAATGTATTTCAGTAGTAAAAGAAAATTTTCGCCGGTTTATTTTGTGGTAACCTGTCTTTCTCGGAACCGTACTCCAGATCCCCCTCCATTTTCGGGGATAAATTCAAGACCAGCATGTTCAAATGCATTACGGATCGCTCGTGCATTTGCGGCTGTAGACGTAATGGGTCCATCCTTTAGTTCTGCGCGTCTGATGGTAGCAACGCCGAGTCGGGAAGACTCAGCGAGTTCATCTGCGCTCCATCGAAGGAGAGCGCGAGCTGCGCGCACCTGCGCACCTGTGATTATGCCTTCATCTGAAATAGCCATCTTGATCTCCTGGCGATCAGGTGATATAAAATCGATCACTGGGTCGCAAGTGGATCAACGTCATGCCCTCATCCCGAACTCTATCGTGGTCCGTTGCCATACGCGATATTCGTGCAGATCGCATCTATTTCGGTCCAGGTGAACGACAGGCCATAAGCCGGCACCGCGGGTTTGCAGAAGTTGCATTCCGCCGTGCGCAACGCTCTGCTTACGGTCGTTCTCTCCATGTTTCTGGAGCCTACGATCGCAGAGTTATCATGTGCTTAGCCGCGGCTGCTGCAAAAGCTCGTCGTGCTGTGACCGGTGAAGAGTGGCGGGTCTGTATCTCTGCCGCTCTAGAGGGAACGTGGCGAGCCGCCAAGGCGGCTCGCTTAACGGCCGGGTGGCACGGGAGCGGTCCCGTTGTGAGCACGCACAAGACATCGGTTCGTACCGGACCTCAGGCGACGCTGACGGCATCATGCCTGGATGGTGCTTCTAGGGCTGCTAATACGTCAGCAATGCAGCCGCCTGTGATGCGATTGAAGTGCAGCTCCTGGTCGAGACCTGTTTCGGCGGAACGGATCCCCAACTCACGGTTCTAGGCGGGACCGTTGTCGTTAGCCTGGTCGGCGGCTGAATCGACAGCCGGCTGCACCCCTGTCTCGCCTACGCAATCCTCTCAGCTCCACAATCTTTGCCGGAGGCTTCCAATGCCCCACAAGAAACCGCGCCAGCGCGTGGCTGACCCCGTACGTCCAACGGTGACTTCCCTGGGTGTTCAGGTGAAGCTTGTCGCCCGTGAGGAGGATGAACAGCTAAGAGCGCTAATCGAACGATATGAGCAACTTCTGTGCGACTGGGAGCACCTATCCTATCAGGCATTGAAGGCGCTCGCGGACTGTCCGACTTTTAAAAGTGAGCGTCATGATGCCGTACGTCGCGCTTGAGGACGTCGGCACAACAAGACGCGGAGCCTTGTCGAGTCGCCGTCGGCTCCAGGCTTGGGAGCGGACGGGCGGAACTTGTGTGGTTTGCGATCGCCGCATCGACGGTGTGCGGGACCGCTGGATTGTCGAGCATATCCGCGCCCTTGAGCTTGGTGGTCCGGATGAGCTCCAGAACCTCGGGCCGGCGCATGAGGCGTGCGGCCGTGAGAAGACGCGAGGCGATCATGCCCGCGCTGCTGATGCGAAGCGACAAAAGCTCCGGCATCTTGGAGCAGCAGTCATCACGCGTCCAATGCCTGGGTCCCGGGCCTCTGCTTTCAAGCGGAAGGTCGATGGAACCGTTGTCTCTCGAGAGGAGCACCTACGGTCTCGCCGTTCTACCGAGCCCGAACTCGAGAGCAATGAAGCGGCAGCACTTAACGCAAAGCCGATCGTGATAGACGCCACGACGATTCCGACAGATCGCCTTTGTCCGAAAACGATATTTTCAGGTAAGGAGGTCGAGTCAGGAGCAGTGTATCAAATGGCGAACCGAGCGACAACGAAGGCAAAACTGGGCAGCCTGAGCCAAGAGGATGCCTCGGCCTCAGGTGACGTCCTACCCGCGATCCCCGCTCACCTCGACTTTCTGTTCAGCGACCGTCCTCTGCTGCCAGGCGATGACCCGGATCAGTACGAGGCCCTCCTGCGCAGCATCGTTCAACAAATTCGCCCTGTTGATGTCATCGAGGCAATTTGGGTCAAAGACATCACTAATCTCATCTGGGAGGCGAATCGGATCCGACGGTGGCGGAGGCAGATTTTGATTCAGGCTCAGTTGCAAGCAGCGGAGGATTTAATCCGCCCTGCCCTCCAAAGCACGGATCCTTATGGTGTTAGCCACGACGCAGCTTCATCACCTGATTCCCTCGCGGCGGGCTGGGTGGCTGGGCGCAAAGGGCCACAGATCCGCGTCGACGATCTTCTTGAGAAGCGTGGTCTCACAGCAGAAAACGTCACAGCTCACGGCTTCCTATTAAACCTACCTTCTATCGAACGCATTGATCGAATGGCTTCCCTGGCCGATCAACGGCGAGATGCGCTTTTGCGGGAAATCGAGCGCAAGCGAGAAAACTTCGGCCTGCTTGCCCAGAAAGTTGCCGCTGACGTCCTTGACGTCGAGGACACCGACGGGCGGTGAGTCGCTTTATCGAAGCATGATGCTGCAATGACCTCTGAGCGCGCCCGCCTTGCCAACCGACTTAACGCTAAAAAGAGCAAAGGCCCACGAACATCCGTGGGTAAGGCACGATCAAAACAAAACGCCCGCAAGCATGGTCTGTCAATTGAAGGTCTCGATCCACAGACGGAAGCGGATATCGAGATTTTAGCGGGACTTATTGTGGAGAAGTACGAGTGCGATGTCGCCCTCTATGAGGCAGCACGTTCCGCTGCTGAGGCACAGGTTCATCTCCAGCGGGTACAGGCATTCAGGACTGCCCTGCTGCGAAGCGGCGTCGGGGATGGAACGTCGGGAATTGAAGCAGGTCAGCGCTTGACGAGTGAGATCGTGCTGGAAACATCTGTTCAGCTTGAGCGATTAGATCGATATGAGGCTCGAGCTTTGTCGCGACGAAAATTTGCCTTTCGCCGCTTTCTTGTGCTCGCTAATCGTTAGTTGATCCTGGCTCACCGTGCCAGGAGGGTGGCCTGATCTTCCTTGGCGAGCTTGAGCAGGTTCTGGCCGTAGGCGGTCTTGGAGAACAGGTTGCCGCGGGCGATGAGCTGGTCCTTGCCGATGAAGCCCTGCAGGTAGGCGATCTCCTCCAGGCAGGCCACCTGGAGGCCCTGGCGGTGCTGCAGGGTGCGCACGAACTCGGCCGCCTCCAGCAGGCTGTCATGCGTGCCGGTATCGAGCCAGGCATAGCCGCGGCTCATCCGCTCCACGTGGAGCTGGCCCCGCTCGAGATAGGCCTCGTTGATGCTGGTGATCTCGAGTTCGCCGCGCGCCGAGGGCTTCACGGTGACGGCGATGTCGAGCACCTGGTTGTCGTAGAAGTACAGTCCCGTCACCGCCCAGGGGCTCTCGGGCTCCGCCGGCTTCTCCACGAGCCGCAGGGGACGCCCCTCCGTGTCGAGGGTGACGACGCCGTAGGCTGCCGGGTTGTCTACAGGCACCACCCCTTGTCCATCAGCGCATCCAGGGCGAACTGAACCGCCCCGGGTTTCCCGGAGGCTCCAACTCCTGAGAGGATGGAGCCATGACGAAGCGAACCCCACCGTATTCTCCTGAGGTCCGTGCCCGCGCGGTGCGGATGGTGCTGGACCACCAAAGCGAGCATGCCTCGCAATGGGCGGCGATCAATTCGATCGCGGCCAAGATCGGCTGCTCGGGCGAGACGCTCCGGAACTGGATCCGGCAGTCCGAGCGAGACAAGGGCGTGCGGGGCGGCCCGACCACGGACGAACGCGAGCGGATCAAGGCACTGGAGCGCGAGAACCGCGAGCTGCGTCAGGCCAACGAGATTCTCCGGAAGGCCAGCGCGTATTTTGCGATGGCGGAGCTCGACCGCCCTTTCAAACGATGAAGGCGTTCATCGACGAGCACCGCGATGCCTACGGGGTCGAGCCGATCTGCAAAGTGCTGCCGATCGCCCCGTCGACGTACCATGTCTATGCTGCGCGGCGTGCCGATCCCGGGAAGCTACCGGCACGGGCCAAGAGCGACGCGGCGCTGATGGTCGAGATCCGGCGCGTGTTCGAGGCGAACTTCCACGTCTACGGGGTGCGCAAGGTCTGGCGGCAGCTCGGCCGGGACGGGATCGTGGTGGCTCGGTGCACCGTGGCGCGGCTGATGCGGGCGATGGGACTGAAGGGTGTCGTGCGGGGCAAGACGGTCCAGACGACGGTCCCCGATCCGGCAGCGGTCTGCCCGCTCGATCGGGTCAACCGCCAGTTCAAGGCACCGCGCCCGAACGCTTTGTGGGTCAGCGATTTCACCTACGTGGCGACCTGGTCTGGCTTCGTCTATGTGGCTTTCGTGATCGACGTCTTCGCCCGCCGCATCGTCGGCTGGCGGGTCTCTCGGACGGCTCACGCTGCCTTCGTGCTGGATGCCTTGGAGCAAGCCCTGCACGAGCGTCGTCCCGTACAGGGCGGTGGGCTCGTGCACCACAGCGACAGGGGCTCGCAATACCTTGCGCTGCGCTACACCGAGCGGCTCGCCCAGGCTGGTGTCGAGCCGTCCGTCGGCAGCGTTGGCGACTCCTACGATAATGCCCTCGCGGAGACGATCAACGGCCTGTTCAAAGCCGAGGTGATCCATCGACGCGGCCCGTGGCGGTCTTTCGAGGCCGTCGAGTTCGCCACCCTCGAATGGGTCGACTGGTTCAACACCCGCCGCCTGCTCGAACCGATCGGGAATATCCCGCCCGCCGAGGCCGAAGCGCGCTACTATGCCCAGGCCGAGGTCCAAGCCTTGGCGGCCTGACCCAAACCAAATGGCCTCCGGGAAACCCGGGGCGGTTCAGGCTCGTGATTCTGTCCTCTGGTTTTGGAGCCTGAGGATGCGATGGCTGCTCCGGTGCCGCTGCGATCGGATTTTGATGCCGAGGCCCTGCGCGTCTTGGCCAAGGGGTCACGTGATCCGGCCCAGACCCGCCGCCTGCTGGCGCTGTCTGTGATTGCCGCGGGTGGCTCGCGTTCGGAGGCGGCCGGGATCGGCGGGGTCGGGCTGCAGACGGTGCGTGATTGGGTGGGGCCTTCAACGCCGATGGCCCAAGCGGACTAATCGACGGCAAGGCCCCGGGTGCCCGTCCGCGCCTAAACGCCGACCAGCGCGAGGTTCTCAGGGCCCTGGTCGAACAGGGGCCGACTCCCGCCGCCCACGGTGTGGTCCGCTGGCGCTTGTGCGACCTGGCCCAGATCCTGTGCGAGGATCACGGCGTGTCGGTCTCCGAGCAGACCTTGAGCCGGGTCTTGCGGACCATGGGCTACCGGAAGCTTTCGGCCCGTCCACGCCATCACGCCCAGGACCCGGACGCCGCGGCTGTTTTTAAAACGTATGGCCCGCCCCGTCTGCAAGATGCGTTTTGATGGCGATGCGGTCTGCATCAACGTATCCGGTCTCAGGATTGCGTCCTGGCCAAGATGGATATTCGCGCGCCTCGGGTCCTCATAAAGCCTGCGGTGTCCGGCACCGCATTTAAAACCAGGATCACCACGACGCCGGTTCGACCGTTATGCCATCTGTCCGTCACCTCACGCAGACTGCTTCAACGCCGGCCGGAAGGGCCGGTCGCTGTCGATGTGCGATCAGGCCGCCGCAAGCGTGCCCTGATCGAAAGCTTGTTTTCGGCGCAGTAGCGCCCACACGATGCGGGCCAGCTTGGCGGCGAGTGCCACTACGACCACGTTCGGGTGAGAGCGCGCGAGCAAACCTTGCAACCAAGCCCCGAGCGGTGTCGGTTTGGCGGCCAGATGGGGCATCGCGGCGCGAGCCCCATGGATGAGCTGCTTGCGCAGATAGCGATTTCCGCGCTTGCTGATGCCCAGCATCTTCGTCCGACCGCCTGTCGAGTGCTGACGCGGGGTCAGCCCGAGCCAGGCCGCGAGGTCCCGAGCTTTGGCGAACGCACTCGCGTCGCCGACAGCGGCAAGGAGAGCGGTCGCGTTGATGATGCCGACACCCGGGATGCTTGCGAGGCGTCGCGCCTGCTCATCGGTGCGCGTCAGGGCGGCGAACTCCTCATCATAGGCTCTGATCCGCTCGTCCAGGGCCGATGCTTCTTCGCAGAGATCCTCAATCAGCCTGCGGGTTCGACCGCTTACGGGCAGCTCGTCCATTCCGATCTCTCGCAAGCGACGCATCAGGACGAGGCGGCCCTTCGGCAGAACGATGCCACGCTCCAGAAGCACCGCGCGTAGCTGATTGATCAAGCTGGTGCGTGCGAGCACGAGGCGTTCGTGGGCTCGATGCAGGACCTGCAGGTCCAACTGCGTCTCGCTCTTGAGCGAGACGAACCGCATGGTCGGTCGTGTCGCGGCTTCGGCAATCGCCTCCGCATCGCGGTCGTCGGTCTTCTGCGCCTTGACGTAGGGCTGGACGTACTCGGGCGACATCAGCCGGATCGTGTGGCCCCGTGCAGGGAGCGTGCGACCGAGGAAGTGCGCGCCGCAGCACGCCTCCATCGCGACGATGCAGGTCGGCAGGCTCGCGGCGAAGGCAATCACGGCCTCGCGCGTCATGCGGCGCCGAAGCACGACGGCTCCATTCCCGTTCAACCCCGCCAAGCTGCAGGTATTCTTACCCAGGTCGATCCCGAGTACTGCAATCGGTGTCTTGATCATCGATCCTCTCCTCCTGTCGCCAAACAGCGTCGTCAGGATGTGAGGGGCGGGCCATCCCATAAAGCTTCCCCGACCGTTTGGCGCAGATCGCGCAAGCTATCGGGGCCAAGCCCGTAGAGATCTGGTTCTGCGACGAGGCCCGTGTCGGCCAGAAGAACACGCTCACCCGACGCTGGGCCAAGCGTGGAACGCGTCCCTCGGCGCCAAAGGATCAGCGCACGGCCTCGGCCTACCTCTTCGGAGCGATCTGTCCGGCCCGAGGCGTCGGCGCAGGCTTGGTTATGCCCCGTTGCACCACGTCGGCCATAGCCTATCATCTCGAAGAGATCTCCCGAACCGTGGCTCCGGGTGCTCACGCTGTGCTGCTGCTCGATCAGGCCGGCTGGCATACGACCAAGACGCTGCCTGTGCCCGACAACATTACCCTGCTGCCCCTTCCAGCCCGCTCGCCCGAGCTGAACCCCGTCGAAAACCTCTGGCAGTTCATGCGGGACAACTGGCTCGGCAACCGCATCTTCCGATCCTATGCCGACATCCTCGACCACTGTTGCAACGCCTGGAACAAGCTCATCGCCCAGCCCTGGCGCATCACGTCCATCGGACGGCGCCAATGGGCTCATGCATGCTGATCAATGAGAGTTGGTATTAGCCTTCTGGTGCTGATCGAGTCCAGACCCTAGATCTCTCAGCTAAGTCAGTGCAATTGCTTGAGGCGCGTCTTAGGGGGCCAGGGGGCGGCCTGCCGCTAGTCCACTCCATGTCTTCTGTTGCATCATGAACGTTCATAACTGTCAGATGTTGTTATGGAATCTGCGAACCTGACGTTGCAAATCCTCCAACCACGAGAGAACCGTTGGATCCAGCTTCGGCAACGACCCGTCATCGCGTGGCTCACGGGCCTGTCGGGCTCCGGAAAATCAAGCCTCGCCAATGCCGCCGACCAGACCCTCACTGCGCATGGGCGCCACACCATGGTGCTCGACGGCGATAATCTCCGCGTTGGCCTCAACAGCGATCTAGGGTTCAGCGCGGCCGATCGCGACGAAAACGTGCGGCGGGCGGCCGAAGCGGCGGCCCTGATGGCGGAGGCCGGACTGATCGTTCTCGTCTCATTGATCTCGCCCCATCGTGCCGAGCGTGCGAATGCACGCCGCATTGCCCGCGACTTGTCCTTCCTTGAGGTGTTTGTCAGCACTCCTCTGCAGGTCTGTGAGGCCCGTGACCCGAAGGGACTGTACCAGCGCGCCCGCAAGGGCCAAATCCCGGAATTCACAGGGGTTTCCGCGCCTTATGAGCCTCCATGCGGCCCGGACCTGACCATCGTCACCGAAGGCCGCAGCATTACAGACTCCGCCCAGCCTCTGGTGGATGCACTCTTGCGCTTGAGCAAATTGCCCTGATCGATGCCGTTTGGGTTATGCAGCTCGAGGCGAAGGCAAACGGCCGGTCAGGCGATAGTCGCAGGATTAAACGAAAAAACTAAGCGCCATTACGGGGGCCACTGAGTATGATAGCCCAGATTCAATCATGAATTTTTCATTAACAAGCTCAGAATCATGACCGAACAACCTTTAACTGATCTCGTGTTCGTCGGCGGCGCTCCAAGAAGCGGTACGACAATCTTGCATGCGGTTATCTGCACAAGTCCAAATACCAACGACTACATTGCAGAATGTAGCTATATTACAGGTATGCTGCTACCTTATTTCCGAGGATTGGAGTCATGGGATATTCATACAAAGCATTATTTCGAGAATCATGACAAATTTCTATCTTTCCATTCTGGCATCATGTCGAATATTATCAGTATGATACATAATCAACTGGATCGGCCCGCGCGCTTAACTCTCAAAGATCCAATTATGACGAGGTTTTTTCATCACGTCGCTCAAATGCTGCCTCAAGCTCGATTTGTCGTAATATATCGCGATCCTCGAGATGCAATCCTTTCGCGTCTGAACGTCTCTCGTCGACTCCAGAGCGGTTCAGAACCGTCCAAAGCAGAAATCGAAAGCGCCTGTCTTGAATATAATATAAGCTACAGTGGTATCATAGCGCATCCGCATATTTTAAACCACCGGATGATAGTCTTAAATTATAATGACTTTGTAAGCGGAAAAGAACTGTCGAAACTTGAGTCGTTTGGAATTTTCGGAATGGAGCCAGCGAAAGTCTGGTCCAGCGGTAGAACACAAATAAGTGAATACCGCGCTGATCCTTGGTCGACAGATTTATACGGTGTCGCACTAAGCCCTCGCTCTATTAATCGTCATCAGTGTGAGCTTGATTCGCAGGTAGCAGATTTTATCATGGAACAGTGCGGATGGGTTGGCAAAGCATTCGGTTACTAGCGTAGTAAGATAGGTTTAGCGCCCGCGATAATGGAGGCTGCAAGCTATACCATGTCCTCGACGAATACTTCGGACAATCGATCGATGACTCCATGGCTACCCTTCGGTAGCCTGCGTGCTGGGGTGGCCTGCGGACTGTCGAGAAACTAGCGCACTGACGCATTCATATGGTGCACGTTGCACCCTGAAAAGCGTCAACAGGACAGTGAGTTAGCGAGGTACCCATGGAGCGCCTGTCCGTGTCAGTGCACTAGTGTGCTGACACGGCAACCTCCGGTCTGAGCGGAAGCGCCCCTGCCGCCCGTCGGAGCAGGTTCATCAGGGCGCCTTGGCTGAGGTTGAGACCGAACAGATCGGACGGCGTCGTCTGCAGCCGCTCGTAGCACACTGCCTGTAATAACGTTTTTGGTTTGGATCGCTGTGGCCACCAATGGAAGAGGCTGTTTAGGCGTAGGGTGCCGGGATCGGCTTCGAGATCTCGGCATCGTTGCTAGATTCGTTCTTGGATATGGGCCAAGCAGTCGAAGTGTCGGTCGACGATGGGCTCGTCGACGAGCCGCCAGAGATGCTCGGTAGGCTGCAGTTCGGGCGTGTAGGACGGCAGGTAGATCAGCCGCAGGCCTTCGGGCACGCGCAGGCCGGGCTCCGTGGGCCAGCCCGCGCCGTCGAGGAGCAGGATGACGGTGCGTTGCTCGCCCGCTGTGGCTCGGCCGAATGCTGGCGCGTAAGCCTCCGATGCTCGTCATCGTGGCCGTGGCCAAACAAGAACGCACGCATTGCGTGGGCCCTTTTGACGAAGGACGCGATCTACCGAGCTCCGGCCGCCACCGCTTATGAGGGACGGACGCGAGGCAGCCGGAGGGTGTGAGGAGGTCGAGGGATAGGTATGGCGCAACGTCGGTGAGGCGCGGTCGGGAAAACCAGCCGTTCGGGTAGCGCTTCGAGCGCGTTTCAATGATGTGGACTTGACCCCCGTATTTCCATACCGGTCCGCGGCATGTGATCCGCCGCATCAGAGGTCGGACAACAAGGCAGTACCCGATCCCGCGCAGCGCCCGTCCAGAGGTTCTGCTTGCATCCAAAGGAGCGTCCACACATGTCCGAACGGCACGGCCACCTAGCAGCGCTTGCCACGTGGCGCCCGCCCGAAGCGACGCGCCATTTTTGCGTTGGTCGCAGTCTCGTCCAGAAACACGAGCCCGTCCGGATCGAGAAGCAGTGCCGGTTGCACCCAGCAAGAAAGTGACCACCTCAAATCTATCGTGGTCAGGTCGGTCGAACCCCATGAGCCCTTCAGAATCCAGGTAGCTGTGCTAGCCACAGAATTTGCCGGGATTGTTCGAGGTTTCCAGCACGAACTCGAGGATTTTCATCGGCCGAGCTCTGAACTCTGTCGATGAATAGCTCTACTCGGTCGGCAGTGCGTATGGCGATGACCTTTCGAGCGTCAGGTTGACATTTGAGACATCAACAAAGGCACCGACAGTACCAGTAAGATCGCACGTTTGCTGATCCGAGCCACCTACCGCGGAAACGTCGCTCCATTGACCGTCCGGGATGTTCTGTGCAGTTGGGGTGCCCTGGCTTTCCCAGACGAATCCGACCGTGCCCCAGAGGCCGCCCCAGTTATTGGCGCCGTAGCCCGCCTTCCAGGTCCCCGGTGCGCCAATCTTGTCACCTTTGATGCGAAGAGTGATGCGGGTTTTAGTTGGTGTGACCGGAAAGGACTGAACGTACGAGCGGCCCAGTGTGGAGATCGACTTGTAGCCCAACATCATCATCGACGCAGTGCAACTCGGCAGCCCCGAAGAGACCACGTCGAAGGCCAGCCACGCATCTCGCGCTTCGGGTGTTCCATAGCGGAAGTCCACCGCGTCGGTGGTTTGGACGTCCTGATACAGGTAGTTGCCCTGGTTGCCGTAGAACGTGACCAGTTGCTCCTGGATGACGGACACACCAGCCGGTGCACCAGCTGGCGAGATGAGGGGTTGGCTTAGCGTGACGGTCGTATCAGTTTTGCTGACCACGTAGGTGCCACGACGTATCCCGTTGATCGACCTGAACTTGGCGTCAAAAGCGAACTCGACGTTAGCGCCGATCTGCACGCCGGCCGTGTTGGCAAATGTGAGCGTGGTGCTCCCGGCTGGAGATGCCGCGGTCGTGATAAGCTTAGTTTGGCCCTGCTTCGTCGTACCCGGCGCTCCAATCGTCCAGTCGGCAAAGGTGCCGGAACCGGTGACTGCGGTGACGTTTAAGACAACCGCAGTGCCGCTGTACGATACGATCGTGCCGCTCATCGACTTAGATAGATCGCCGGCAACGACTGCCTTAACCGCGAAGCCGGCGGCGAAGTTTAAGCCGCTGGTCACCGTGAACGTCTTGATGCCGGTTCCGATGGAGTTCGAGCCCGAGGCCGCGTAGCCGTTCAGCATGCGAACAGCGCTGCCGACGTCCGCAGCTTTGACGCGCTTCCCCGTTACGTAGGGTGTCAGCGTGACCTGCTGGAAAATCCAGCGCCGAGGCCCGTAGACGCTCAGGCCGTCATTATAGACGATCTTAGGCGCGCCATCTCCGAGCGCACCGTCCGGGTTGTACCAAAGGTTGGGTGTTGCGCCATCAATCTTACTTCGCCTGAGCAGCAGGTCGGCTTGGACAGGAGGGGGGAGCAGGAGGGCGGCGAGCGCCGCAGCGACGAGCTTGCGCATCAGACGATCCACAGGTTGGCGCCTCTGGGATTGAAGGCAACCCAAAAATAGCAGCGACGATTAACCCTTGGACCACGAAAATTCCGTCGTGGCCGAGGCCGAAATGGCGAGCCTTCTATGAGCGATGCAACCGATTCTGACGCATCTGGCCTCATAAACGAAGCTGGATGCGAGAAGGAAATTCGACGCCCAAATCAGTTTCGCAAATTCGTCGACATGCCTCATCAAAAACGAAGTCGGTTATCTTGCAAGTCTAGGCGCCTTGGACGGAAACGGCGCCCTGGTTGAGGCCGAGGCGCTCGCCGGTGTAGCGCCCCGCGCGGATCGGGCGCCACCAGGACTCGTTGGCCAGATACCAGCGCACGGTCTCCTCCAGCGCCTGCTCGAAGTCCTTGGTCGGGTGCCACCCCACCTCGGCCTCGGCCTTGGACGGGTCGATGGCGTAGCGCCGGTCGTGGCCGGGCCGATCGGTGACGGAGGTGATGAGGCGGTCGTGGGGCGCGTGCTCGGGGCGCAGGCGGTCGAAGGCGGCGCACAGCGCCTTGACCACGGCCAGGTTGTTGCGCACCGAGCGCCCGCCGAGCAGGTAGGTCTCGCCGAGCCGCCCCTTCTCGAGCACGGCCACGAGGCCGCGGGCATGGTCCTCGACATGGATCCAGTCGCGCTCGTTGAGGCCGTCGCCGTAGACCGGCAGCGGTTTGCCCTCGAGCGCGTTGAGGATCATCAGGGGAATGAGCTTCTCGGGGAAGTGGCGCGGGCCGTAATTGTTCGAGCAGTTGGTCACCAGCACCGGCAGGCCGTAGGTCTCGTGCCAGGCGCGGGCCAGGTGGTCGGAGGCGGCCTTGGAGGCCGAGTAGGGCGAGCGCGGATCGTAGCGGCTGTCTTCGGTGAAGAAGCCGTCCGGCGGCAGCGAGCCGTAGACCTCGTCGGTGGAGACGTGGAGGAAGCGGAACCCCGCCCTGGCCGTGCCCGAGAGCCCGTCCCAATGGCTGCGGGCGCCGTCGAGCATCACCTGGGTGCCGACCACGTTGGTGCGGATGAAGGCGCCCGGATCGGTGATCGAGCGGTCGACGTGGCTCTCGGCGGCCAGATGCATCACGGCCTCGGGCCGGAAATCGGCGTAGAGGGCGTGGACCGCCTTCGGGTCGCAGATGTCGGCTTCCACCAGGCGGTGGCGGGGATCGTCGGCCAGGGGCTGGAGCGAGATCGGGTTGGCCGCGTAGGTCAGCGCATCCAGGGTGGCCACCTCGTGTCCGAGATCCTGCACCAGGTGCAGCACCAGGGCCGATCCGATGAAGCCGCAGCCGCCGGTTACCAGGATGCGCATGGGATGAACGGTCTCTCGTGAAATCGGGACGGGCGGACGATCGGGCGGTGCGGCGCTGTCGTCTCCGGCCGCGTCCCCCCCCCTGTACAGGCTTCAGAAAAGCGGCGGAAGATCGGCCAGCCGTGGGGCGATCCGGTCCTTGGCCGAGAGCTGCGCGTCGGCGTCCGTCACCGGCCAGTCGATGCCCAGCGCCGGATCGTTCCAGAGCAGGCCGCCGTCATGCTCGGGGCTGTAGACCCCGCCGGCGACCTTGTAGGCCACCATGGTGTCGGGCTCCAGGGTGCAGAAGCCGTGCCCGAAGCCGACCGGGATGTAGAGCTGCTCGCCGCCCTCCGCATCGAGCCGCACGGCCACGTGGCGGCCGTAGGTGGGCGAGGCGCGCCGCAGGTCGACGGCCACGTCCAGGATGGCGCCGGCCAGCACGCGGATCAGCTTGGCCTGGGCCATCGGAGGGCGCTGAAAGTGCAGGCCGCGCACGGTGCCCTGCGGGGCGGAGAAGGATTGGTTGTCCTGGATGAAGGCGTCGTCGATGCCGCTCGCGGCCAGGATGTCCGCCCGGTAGGTCTCCGAGAACCAGCCCCGCGCATCGCCGAAGCGCGTCGGCACCACGCGCCGCACCGCAGGAATGGTCGTCTCGATCACCTGCATGCCAGCACTCCTCGGAAACGGGGGAACCAGTACGTTCTTCAAGAAGCCTAGCTCGCCACTACCCAATTCCAATCTGGCGAAAGATGAGTTGATTGGTAGAGGCAATCGAAACTTTGGTGCATGTCGCTTGTGGATAGCCGTGAGCACCGAGAGGTTCGCAGATGCCGCGGGACCGAAGATCGGCTTCGTATAGCCGTGGACTGCTCGACCTCACAAACCTTCGTTGTCAAAGGCTTTATGATTCGTCGACCGGGCACCGCGAACCAAAGCGGCTCGAACACCTAGAAAGCTGACAGTTAAACCGATGCGATTAACCGTTCCTGACTCATAAGGGCATAGACCCTGGCCGTACAGCGGGAACCCACACCGTCAAAGTCTCCTGGACGCAGCACGAAAGCGGCCACCGAAGCTTTCAATCATGAGGCGAAAGATCGTGGCCTCTTGCCGAAAATCCCGCCTTGGTGATCAGAAACCTTGTAATGATAGAGGGAGACCGTGAAGTCTCTAATGGCGAACCCTAGATAATTGTCGGATCCAAGAATATTCTTCTCGCCGCCATAGTATAATACAATATGTGAAGCCAATCCTATGGGTAGAATTGCCCTCAAGGTGCGTAGATGGCAATCACTCGACGGCTCGACAATTCATGATACATCATCCCGATCGGACACCTCGAAATACCCCCTTCCGTACGGGGCGGTGGCGTGATTCCCTGATGCTGTCGGCGTTGGGGAGGCTCGGATGGGTCAGCCAGGGCTCTTCGATCTGGATGAGCGCTATCAGCGTCTGTCGGAGAACGGCGACCCGCTGGTGAAGCTCGCGGCCCTGATCGACTTCGAGGCTTTCCGCCCGAAGTTGGCCACTGCACTGAAGCGGTCCGATGGGTCGAAGGGGGGCCGCCCGCCCTACGATCCGGTCCTGATGTTCAAGATCCTGGTCCTTCAGACACTCTACACGCTGTCGGACGACGCCACCGAGTTCCAGATCCGGGATCGGCTCTCGTTCATGCGCTTCCTTGATCTCGGCTTCGAGGATGGCGTGCCCGACGCCAAAATGGTGTGGCTGTTCCGGGAGCACCTGACCCGGGCCGGCGCGATCGAGGAGCTGTTTGCCGCCTTCGACGCCTGGTTGAAGGGTAAGGGTTACCTCGCGATGTCGGGGCAGATCATCGATGCCTCGATCATCGCGGCTCCGCGTCAGCGCAACACCGATGCGGAGAAGGCGGCTCTCAGGGAGGGCAAGATCCCTGACGCGTGGGCGGCCAAACCAAAAAAGCTCGCGCGAGATGAGACCGCGATGCCCGCTGAACCCTAAAGCGGGCCAAGGCGCGGCCCGCAAAGGCGGACGGCACCAAGGCCAAGGTTGAGATCGCCGTTCCGATGTTCGGCGACAAGACCCACGTCTCGATCGACCGCAAGCACGGGTTCGTCCGCCGCTTCACCGTGACCAGCGCGGCCGCCCACGACGGGGCACAACTGGCCAACGTCCTCGACGCGACCAACACGGCGAGCGACGTCTGGGCCGACACCGCCTACCGCTCGAAGACCAACGAAGCGCATCTCGCCAAGAATGGCCGGCGCTCGAAGGTCCACTTCCGGCGGCAGCCCGGCCTCGATCTGACGCCGGCGCAGCGCAAGGCCAACCGCGCCCGCTCCAAGGTCCGCTCGGCCATCGAGACGGTGTTCGCCGGGCAGAAGCACCGCTTCGGCCTGTTCGTGCGCACGATCGGTTTGGCCCGTGCCCGGACCAAGATCGGGCTCGCCAACCTCGCCTACAACCTTAAGCGCTTCCTTTGGATCGAAATCTGGCCGGTGGCGGCCTGAGGGACGCTCGGGATAGCCCCCTGAGCCCGTTCACGGCCACCGCCAGATTACCAGAACGCCAGTCCAATCACGCCAAAGCTGCGAGTGGCGTCAAATCGACGGCCAAACCCCGCAATTACGGGGTTCTTCGAGGTGTCCGATCGGCACGGTCGCACTAAACAGGGAGCATATTCACAGGTTAAATGTATTCTCAAAAACGAAAATTGATCCATCGAACCCACCTTGGATCATAAAGTTCAAGTCTATCAGCAAACGACTCAGGTAAAATCGAGTGCAATTGAGCAGCCGCTGCTCATCTATTTGATAGCCATGGGATAAGGGACCGCGCCTTCCGATAGGTTCGTACGGTTGAGCGGCCAATGACCTTTGATGTTTTCTGGGTGAGACTGAGGGGGGGGCTGTGGTGAGGCACCAGCGGCGGTATCGCGGGCGCGGCAGCGGACACGACGTGGGTGGCGCGATCGTGCCGAATGCTCAGTCCGATCGCCATATCCTCTAGATAGGAGAAATGAAGGGACCGATCGAGCATATCAGGATGATGTGGATAGAGCGGAGCTGGGCGAGTCGTGGAAGTACCGTTGCAGATCCGGTTGAGTTCCTCCTCCAAGCCGATTTCCTCGGTACAATGGTACTTCAAATAATAATCTCGCGACCGCTCCCCGTGTTCCCGTAAATCCTCCACTGTGATTTCCGATATCACTTTGATAAATTCATGTGGGTACTGCCAGAGGAAGTGGCCTGCGTAAGCAATGTCCCTACTGCTGTGAAAACGCGTGAGATAGTTCTCGTGCATCAACATTGGCACTCCCGCACCCATCACTTCGATAGCCGTGCGAGCGCCTCCGATTGGGAACGATCCAATGAAAAGATCGACGTTGTTCTCAATTAAGGCTTTCCAGAGATTGGCAGTCCAGGGAATGTAGACGAGTCGGGAAGGATCGATACTCCGCTCGATCATCTTGCTGTGCATATGCTGGAGAGCACCCTCGGACATAACACCAATATGGACGTGGGAGCCGTTTCTTGCTTCCAGTCGGTCGATTATGAGCTCATGATACGGATAAAAGTAAAAATTCGAGAATTTATGCGGACTGGCAGATGAACAGGTTGTTAATCGATTTTTACTTAAAAAATCCTGCCGTACAAAATCACTACCCAGATCATTGACCGTCATAGGGATGTAAAAATTATTTCTAACTTGCTCTTTCTCGCGACAATTGCAGAAGCCTACATTGTGTATGTCGACGTGTATAGCACCCTTTAGATGGACGCCGAGGCACAGGTTGTGGTCTGCATGATGATAAAAGAGAACCTTAGTCTTCTCTGTGAACGGGCGAGCAGCAGCTATAACCACCGAATCTTGGTGATGGTTAAGTAGAATGATTCGGCTTGGCTCTAGGCGCGTGATTTGCTGTACAAGCCAGTGCAGCCGATCCAGCAGATTTCCCTTGTCGCATACAATAATGTTGGCATCGATTTCGCCGAGCCGAGACATAGCGAGATCGTCAGCTGACATCGATCCGAGGGAATTGGTCGCCAGGACCGTCGATTTGCGGCGACCCTGAGCTCGGACGATATCGCCGATCAGAGGAGACGTACCACCAGATTTGAACAGGCCAGTACAGATTATGACGGTAACGTCGTCATTTGGGATAAACTCATCTTTGTGAGCTATATTTTGATAGAATTCCTCGTGAAAAATGAGTCCGATCTTTTCACAGAGCCGATCTAATTTTTTTGAACCAATTAGTTCTCCAGGTGGATATTGGCGGTTCATCACAAGCGTAACAAAGTTGAGAAGGTCTTCTAGCGCGCCATTGTAATCTTTGTCTCTCAGGCGGCCGACTATCAGTGATTCGAGGTTGTAATACTGCGAATATTCGACAGGCTTTTTAATGTCTTGAGCCACTGGTCACCCAATCAAAGTAAGGTCGACTTTTGTAGGACACTAATTGATGCAAAACTGCGTGTCGGATTAGGTCACCGTCAGCCAGCCGTCCAAGCACGATGGTGTCAAGCATAGTAATTTTCGCAATCCGGATGCGCGATAAACTCGTATGCCGCGTAAGGAGCTATTCACAACCGTCCTGTCATCGTACAAAGAGGTAAAGCCTGCACCAACATCCTGGGAAGCCCACGTAATTCGCTTCTAGATTCAAGCCTAACCCAGAACCGCAGAACCTGCCGCAGCCATGACGGCGCAGCAGTTTGAATTGGAACCTTGACAGGGTGGAAGCCGTCCCGCGGTTTGGTTTAGTACCGTGCCGTCTCTGGAGCGACTCCTTCGAGCGGTACCCAGGAAGCTTCTTAGTCAGCCTGGTCAGAATCAGTGCCAGACGGCGTCGGTTTGCTTCGCCCGGCCGTAGACCTGATCTTCTTCTGCCGGACGGAATTCAGCGGTTCGTCGGTAATGATGATCTTGCTGGGCGCCTTGTATGGCGCTAGCACCGCCTTGCAAGCAAGTCGGACGCGCAGCTTCAGTGATTCGACGGTTTCCGGCTCTCTGACCCGGATCTTGGCCGTGACGACCTGCCCAAGGATCTTGTGCGGCTCTGCCAGCACGACCACGTCCTCGACGTTGTCGATGCCGAGAATGACTTCTTCCACCTCAACTGGATAGACCTTTTGGCCACCGACATTGATGATGTCCGTCACTCGACCCAGAATTCGCAGCCATTCTCCGTCGACCTCGACCCGGTCCTGCGTGTTGAACCAGCCCTCTTCGTCGAATCCGCTGGCAGCGTTCAGGTAGCCCTCCATCCGGTAGCTCGACTTGATCCAGAGAACTCCGTCCCGGACCTCAGTACGGAAGCCCTCGCCACCGACCCTGAGCCACAGAGAGCCATCCGGACGCGATTGGGATCGCAGGACACCGACTTCAGAGAGACCATAGGTCTGCTGCAGCTGCACGCCGGGGAACGCTGCCCGCAGACGGTCGAGGGTCACCTGCGGCATGACTTCGGTGCCGTACGTGATGCGCTTGATCGACGACATGTCGAATTCCTCGTGCGCTCGCACCATCAGCATGATGTTCAGGAACGAGGGCGTCACGGGAAGCAACTCGACTTTGTAACGCTCGATGGCCGCCGCAACCTTCGCGATGGAGCGGTCGTCAACGGTGACCACCGTTCCGAGGCTCGAGGTGATCGCGAGGATCGTGTTGATTCCCCCGAAATGGTCGATCATCAGGAATGGGATCGTGACCATCGGCGCGCGCTGAACCCGGAATTTTTCAGCGACCTGCTCGAAGTCGTGGAGAATCCCCTTCGGTGCGCCGGTCGATCCGGAACTGAACAGGATCAATCCAGCCTTTTCCTTCGCAAGGAACTGGCTGAGCAGGGCGTTTTCCACCGGGACCTGCTTTTCGGACAGGCTGAACTCTCGTCCGGCGGGATCGAACTCGGCGATCCAGTCCGCCCCCGAGACACCGAGGGCGACATCCTGCTCGATCACCGACTCGCGGGTGAGCGGGATGACGATGCAGCGATCGAGGCCGAGGGCCAGGATGAGACATACCACTTCCGGCGAAAAATCGCCGACGACCACCACCTTGTGGCCCGGCCGGACACCTGCCTCCTGCGCGCGGCGGCTAAAGCCATCGACCAGCGCGACCACCTCCCCATAGGTGACCTTCCGGTCGTTGTGGATGAAGGCGATGGTGTCCGGATGCTCTCCGAATCGCTCGAGAAGCCAGTTCATCCCTTGTCCTTTACCAAGTCCGCGACGACGAGCTTGATCAGCGCATAGGAGGTGAGATCGGCGGCCTCCTCGTCCGGGACCGAGACACCAAACTCTTCCTCGACAGCGAGGATCAGGTCCATGTGCTTGATGGAATCCCAGCTCTCCACGTTGTCCATGCTCGTATTCTGATCGATCGAATTCTCATCGATTTCCAGAATCGCTGCAATTACCGACTTAAGCTTCATCTCATCCAGCATAATGAATCTTAATCCATTGAGATTGTTGCTTTTCCAGCGTCGCAAGTGGGGTTACGTAGGTCCGCTCCCCTTCGCTGGTTTCCTCCGGTGCAAGCCCAAGCCGGTCGAAGAAATCTTCCACGAGGTTGTTCTTCGCGGACCGGACGAAGCGCCCCCGGAGGCGTGAGCAGCCCCTGCGCGCAGCATCCCGCGCAATGTAAGGCCAGATACTGAATTCGACCCCGCGGCCGATGACACGACAGCTCATGAGGAAGGCCTCAACCTCGACGACGTCATCCTCGTAGCGAACGACCCCAACCCCGGTAAGGCCGGCGCTGCCAAACTTATCCTTCACCGTCAGCGAGTAAACCTCCCGGTCTTCACTTGCCATGGCAGCAAGAATCTCAGCCTGTGTGTACCGGCGTGTCGTCAGGTTGAATTGGTTCGATTTCTGCGTCAGCTCGCTGATCCGCGCCACGTTCGCCTCGGCGTTACGCAAAAGCTCGACCTCCAACTCCAGAGAGACGATGTAGTCTTCCTGGGACGAGAACTGAGCCTTAAGGGCTTCGGCGGCAGCCTTCTGCTTATATTGCTGCGTCTTCGCGCTGCTCTCGGCCGAGACGCCACCGGCAAGGAACAGCGCCTTGATGTTCCCGACAACGTCCGGGTATTCGGTGAGGGCCTTGGGCACCTGAAACACCGTCACTGCGGGAACCTGCGACTGCACGCCCTCGAGTTCGAAGGAGGAATCGTCGAGGAAAACGATGCTGTCGAGGCCGACATTGAGCTCCGTTGCGATGGCCCGGAGGTTCGTCGATTTATCGTCCCAGTTGATCTTCCTGATGGTCAGATTCTCCGAGCGGATCGGCATGTCAGGATGTCGAGACAGCACTTCCTCGACATCCGCGGGATTGTTCTTGGTACACAGGCAGAGAATGACACCGGCCCTTTCGAGCCCGAGAAACTCCTGCTGTGCCCTCCAGTACACGTTCCCGGGATACTCGAACGGAGACAGCTTGATCCCCTCGACGAGGTCCTCCCCGACAACCCCACCCCAGAGGGTGTTGTCGCAGTCGAGGGCCAGCACCTTGTAGAAGTAGGTGCCGTAGGCCCGGGTGGCCTTTGCAGTCCGGCGTCCAATCTCGTTGAGCATCGGCAGCGCGTAGGGCGCCTTGGCCTGGGCGTAGAAGCGGCGGTCGATCGCTGCCGATAACCCGACATCGGTCAGGATCCCGGGCATGTCGAAGAGGGCCGCGGGCGTGGCCTCCGCGACCACATTGGCGAGCATCTCCCGAAAAGTCTGCAGGACGGCGGACACCCGGTCCGGCTGACGCGGCTGTGCTGAAGGCCAGGTCCTGTGGAACTGGCCGACGAGCACCGTCGGGATCGGGTGCGTGGCGGCGAGAGCAAGACGATAGCGCTCGGCCAGCTCTTCGCCCTTGGCCGCGATAACCGAGTCGTCGAGCCCGGCAGCAATTTGTGCCTCGAAGGCAGGCATCAGGTTATCGAAGAAGGGAAGGACCAGCAGCACGTCCACGCCGGCCTGAACGAATGTCTCGACGTCCTGTGCAACGCTGTCGTAGAGGCCAACCTGAACTTGCAGCCGCACCCCAGCCAGCAGTGCATGGCGACGCAGGTAGAGGGCGAGGCGATCCACCTGCACGTTGGAGGAAAG
Source organism: Methylobacterium sp. 37f (assembly GCF_023093475.1). Classification (NCBI taxonomy): domain Bacteria; kingdom Pseudomonadati; phylum Pseudomonadota; class Alphaproteobacteria; order Hyphomicrobiales; family Methylobacteriaceae; genus Methylobacterium; species Methylobacterium sp. 37f. The sequence goes on along the minus strand of NZ_JAGHKN010000022.1, from coordinate 17,931 downwards.
ACCGAGCGTGACGTCCTTGAGGCCGTCTTCGGTCTTCTCCAGAAAGGCAACGCTCTTCTGGACCTGGAGGAAACTGGCTGCCGGATCGGCCAGGAGGGCTCGGGCGCTCGCTCTGTCATTGGTGCTCATGACATCGTCAGTCCACCATTGACCGCCAACGTGTGTCCAGTGACGAAGGCGGCCGAGTCCGAGGCGAGATAGGCAACGGCGGCTGCGACGTCCTCCGGCGTGGACAACCGGCGAAGGGGCGTTTGGCGCGCCACCATCATCTGTACCTTTTCGGGGATGTCGCCGATCAAAGTCGTCTCCGTCATTCCCGGGGCGACGCAGTTGACCGTCACGCCCGACGGACCGAGCTCCGCCGCGAGGTATCGGGACATTGTCGCGAGGGCGGACTTGCCGACCGCATAGGAGGTCCAGGACACGGACGGGTTCCCCTGCACTACCTGGGACGTGATGTTTACAATCCGCCCTGCACGCACCTCGGTCATCTGAGGCAGACAGGCCTTGATCATTTCAAAGGCGCCGCGGACCTGCACGTCGAGGTGCTTCTGCATGTCCGTCCAGGCCAGTGCCTGTATGGGCTTCGCATCGATCGGCGGGGCCGCGTTGTTCACCAGCACCCCAACACCCCCGAAGGCCCGGATGGCGGCTTCCGCAATTGACCCTGCGGTGCCCGGCACGGTGAGATCACCCTGCACGGCGATAGCTCCTGGACCGTTCGCCGACAATTCACGCACTAGTGCCTCGGCCCGGTCCCGCCGGCCACGGTAATGGACCACCACTGCATGACCTTCCGCGGCCAGGCGGCGGGAAATTGCGCCGCCGATCCCGCCCGAGCCGCCGGTCACGATGGCGACCCGGCGCCGATCCGCTTCGGGAGCCACCTCGGCCACTTGCCGGGTTACCAGAACTTTGACCTTGGCGCGTCCCGACAGGATCAGATCACCATTCTGGTTCGTGATCCGGGTTTCGAGGTCGAGCAGTCTGTCGCGCTCGTGCTTCTTGAGGACGGTGCAACCAATCTCCAGGGTGTCCCCGAGTCGCACCGGGCGGTGGAACTCCATGTTTTGGGAGACCCAGAGAGCCCCCGGTCCCGGAAGCTTGGTTCCGATCACCGTGGAGAGGAAGCTTGCGCCGAGCATTCCATGGACCACGATGTCTTTGAATGGCGTCGTCTCCGCGTAGACGGGATCGACGTGCAGCGGATTGTCGTCACCGGTCAACTCAACGAAACGGCGGACGTCGTCCGCCGTGATCGTCTTGCTGAGGGTTCGGACGTCGCCGACCTGGATCGCGTTGAAATCGTGGAACATGTCAGCCGACCGAATTGATCTCGTGGCTCACGGCCGTAACCGGAGACCAGCGCCAGACGCTCGCACCGAAGCTGAAGCCGGCACCGACCGCCGCAAAGACGACCGTGTCGCCGTTCTTCAGACGGTTGTGCGCCACCGCCTCGCTCAAGGCAATCGCCGTCGAGGCGGCCCCGGTATTTCCGATGCGGCCGACGTTCGTATAGGTCTTCCCCATATCCCCGCCCATCTTGCGGACCAAATATTCTATCAGACGAAGATTGGCCTGATGGAACACGAAGAAGTCTGCCTCGCGATAATTAATGCCGGACTTTTCGCTCGCGCGACGAATGACCGTCGGCAGATGCGTGATGGCCTGCTTCCAGGTCGCGATCCCGTTCAGCTCCATCGTGTCGATCGCCGAGTCGAAGGGGCGATCGGGACGTGTGAAGGTCGAGCCACCGCCGCGCACCCGGACGGCTTCGTAGTTGGAGCTGTCCGTATGGAACGCCGAACTTAGAATACCGGCGCCGGGTACCCGACCCAGCACCACCGCCCCAGCTCCGTCACTGTGATAGATCGCGGCGTCGGCGTTGCTGCGCGAGATGAAGCGGCTATTCATCTCGACACCAATGACCAGGGCGTTACGGACCTCCGGATCGAGCCGCATCCTGTCGCTGGCAACGGTCAGCCCCGTGACGAAGCCGGCGCAGTTCGCCTGGACGTCCAGCATCTGTCCACCCTTCACACCGAGATCCGCATGGATCTTGGAGGCCAACGCGGGGAAGCGGTAATCGGCGGAGAAGGTGCAGCAGATGATCAAGTCGATCTGCGACGCATCAATCCTGGCACTCGCCATCGCATCCCTAGCCGCGAACAGGGAAAGGCCCGAAGCCGTTTCGTCTGGGGCTGCTAGGTAGCGCCGCTCGATACCCGTCTTTTCGAGGATCCAGTCGGGTGTGATCTCGAGGTTCCGGCAGAGGGTCTCGTTGTCCTCGACGATGGAGCCGAGACGATGGCCGACACCGGTGATCGCGATCCCGCTGGGTTCAGCCAGACTCATGCCGCCATTCCCTCGTTCCGTGCCGCCATGAATTCTACCAACTCCGTGTTGTGTTCGCGAATTTCGGCGAAGATCGCCGTACGACCATGACCGGGGCAGACCAGGGTCGCCGGATCAATCGTATCCCAGACTTTCCGGAGGCTGCTGCGCAGCACGTCGGGATCCTCACCGGGTATCTTCGAGAGGCCGAGGCCGCCACTGTAAAGCGTATCACCCGAGAAGCAGGTGCCGTCGATCTCGATGAGACAGCTCCCGGGTGAATGTCCGGGGACGAGGCGATGGCGGATCGACACCTCGCCAATTCGCGTCTCGCCGACCTCGTCTTGAAGGAGGGAGAAGCGCGGAAGCTTTAGCTTGGCGGGAATTTTGAAGGCCATCATGAGAAAATTGGCGACCTTGGCCGTCTTCGCGTCGGCGGCATGAAGATAAACGTCCGACTCGAACGCATTCTGCAGCACGGAAGCGGAGCCGATATGGTCGAAATGTCCGTGGGTGCAGAAGATAGCCGCCGGACGCACGTCGAGGGCCTTCAAGCCAGCCAGGATCGGTCCCGGGTCGAGGCCGGTATCGACCACGATGGCGCCCCCGGGAACGGGGCCCGTCCAGAGGTAGCTATTTGCGGGGAACACGCCCGCACAAATCTGCCACACGTTTTCCGATATCTGCTTCATCGGCCCTAGTTCACACCACCCAGGAACACCGTTTGCGCCGTAATGTACGAGCTCCGCTCCGACGCGAAGAAATCGATGACATTGAGGATGTCATCGATGTCGGCGAACCGGGCCACGGGAAGGCTCTTGATAATTTCTTCGATCTTGTCTCGCGGAAGCTGAGCCAGCATATCGCTATCAATCGCCGAGATCCCGAGAGTGTTGCAGGTCACGTTGAACGTGCCGAACTCCTTCGCCATCACGTTGGCGAGGGTACTGAGACCCGCCTTCGTTGCAGCGTAGACGCTGTCGCCTATCGGCTCCAGGCTCGCGGCCATGGATCCGATATTGATGATCCGTCCCCACTTGCTCTTGCGCATGAACTTGGCCGCCTCGCGGGAAATCAGGAATGGCGCCAGAAGATTGACGTTGACCATGGCTTGAGCGGCGGCCGGGGGCATGATCATGGCGTACTGAGACGTCAGAACACCCGCGTTGTTAATGACGATGTCGATCCGGGAGGTCTTCTTGCGGACCTCGCCGAAGATGGCCGTCACGGCGTTTGCGTTCGCAAGATCAACTTGGAAGTGCGTGTAGTTGGCATTATCGATGTCGGATGCATGTCGCGCGAAGCCGAGCACCCGCCCCCCTCCTGCGAGCACATGGTCGGTGATCTGGCGACCGACGCCTCGGGTCGCCCCGGTTACAAGGACCGTCTTGTCTACGTAAGCCGTCATCATACCTTCTCGGTCAGCAGCTCGACGACGAAATCAGTCAGGGTGCGCACGCTCGTAAACGGCGACGGTTCCCGGCTCATGGCCCGGTCATCCGTGAGCGCTACGGGACGATCGAACTGCGTGCTAATCGCGGTCTCGACATCCACGATGACCGACACGAGAGAGAGGGAGTCGATCGTCGATTCTCCACCGAACAACAAAGTGTTTTCGGAAAGGGCGACTTGCTGATCCGTCGGTAGCTCCTCATTGAGGCTCTTCAAGGCCTCAAAGATGATCTGCAAGACGTCGTTTCGAAGATCCATTACGTTCAGCCTCCAGAATCTATCCACTCCGCCAGTGATGTCCGGCGGTCAGCGGCGGGTCGTGATTCTTGTGTTAAGCGCAGAGCCGTTTAGGTCGTGGGAACTGGGACTTTGCCCGCCGCCATTAGGACTTTCGCCCGCGCGAGGAACACCGTCCTGTATTCGTCCTCAAGGATGCCCATCGCGACGGCGTCCTGAAACTCGCCACCGATTCGGTAGTGGTTACGCAGCACACCCTCTTGCTTCATCCCAAGAAACTTCTGCCACTTAATCATCAGCGTATTGCTGGCAGCGATGGTCCCATACAGTCGCACGAGACCAAGGTCGATGAATGCGAAGTGGTACAGAAGTGCCATCGCCTCGACGGCGACAGGCTGCCCCTTTACCTCGTCTTCCTCGCCGATGAGGAAACGCCCGGTCTCGGCCCTCGAATTCCGGTTGTCGACATCCACCAGCGACAGCATCCCGACAGGCTGACCGCTTTTAAGCTGAATAATGAAATTATGTTCGCTCTGTGGCCGCGATGCGATCCAGAGTGCCTGATCCTCTGGGGTCTGAGCACCTTGATTGAGATGGCGTGCCCGCTCTGCGGCGCGCCACTTGCAGGTCACGGCTGCATCGCCTTCGGCGAGAGGGCGCAGGTCGACAAAAATCCCCTGTAGAACTCTGGATTCAGCCGACATGACACATCCTATTTAACTGCGCCGAACTTCAGTGCTCCTGAACGGCTTGCCAGAAGCTCTCCGGAATTCCCCACGCCTCGGTAGTGGCGGCCTAATTTGCCGTGCATATTGAGGTTTTGACCCTCAACCCGACTCGACGCCGGCACCGTCTGCCATGGAAAATCGCCCTCGTCCAGAGCGCATCGATTGGACCCGGCTCTCCGCTTCTATCGCAGGGTGATGCTCCTACGTCATGACCAGAAGATGTCACTGGGGCTGTATAAGCAGGCCCGGGGGTTCAAGCGGACGGTCGCTCCTCCTGGTGCATATGGATTCGGCGCTGAAAAGCGCGATCGATCCGGGTGACGCGGGAGACCTCCGTTGATCCAGACACGTCGCGGCCGCCTGGGCATTGCTCAGCGTCAGGTATTCTAAGACGCGCTCCTCGAAGCCGTACCCCCGCGAGACGAGAGCGTTGCATTTGGCAACGCTGGCAGTTCGCTCGGCTTCGTGCTCAAGGTAGAATTGACACTTACTAGCTAGTTCTTCGAGGTTAGAAAAGGTTTCGATGGAATTTTCCTTGCCGAATAGGTAAGATAGGTCAGTTCCGTCCACGTATTTGGTGAGTAAGAGGCTTCGCGATGCAAGTACATCAAGGACGCGATACTGAATCCCCGTGCCGGCTTGAGCCTGTGGCAAGTTGATCGAGATCAGAGAGTTGTCGTAAATTTCCATCAGATCTGCGTGCGAAGTCAAGGACTTTGCGCTATGAAAAGATGCCACGACAGCTGTATTATACGGCATAAGTTTCTTCCAGCGGTCATTGCCGTACAATCGTAACCCCAGGGGGGCGAGCCTGTTTACGATGTTGACACGTCCGTGGTTCGTAACAATATTCTGTAGCTGCTGCTCGATCTGCTCGGCGCTCCAATTCGAAGCCGCAATTAGAATGCCGAGGGCCTCGCGAGTCGTTTGCTCTCCCCGGACACAACCATTCCGTTCGATCTGCTTCACACAGACGCGGAGCGCATCTTTCAATTCTTGTGACTCACCGATCCTGTAGAGAAGATCATCGAGTCGACCGTCGCCCACAAGGCTCGCGATCCACGAAATCGCGGCACGCTCGTTAACCGCCCGTGCGGTCCGCCGCTTCCCAGCGTCCGTCGCAGCAGGGATAAAAGTAAAGTTGCTTGCCTTGTCTGGATATGTCTTCCGCAATTCTTTTTCAAGAGACTTGTAGATTGGAGCAAAAATGGCGTCAAGGGTGTAAGTCCGGCGATTATCATCATTATAGTGATCAAAGAGGTGGCCCTTCGAGTCAACAATGATAGACACGATACGGCAGCGAAGTGCTTTGACTACGCGTGGCAACAACAACGAGTTGTTGAAGGAAATTGCGAAGTCATAGGGTTTGTTGCTCAGCCAATCTGCAAGGCGCTTTTCGTCGGCAGGATCTCTTAGTCCCTTGACGCCGTCGTGATGGGCGAAGTCGCTCCCGAGGAAAACGTCGACGTTTATACCAAACGAAGCAATCGTCGACGCAATCCGCTTGATATATGGGTCCAGATCCTTCTCTGGGTTCCATGAGTAAGCGAACAATGCCATCCTTGACCGCCTTTCACGGAATCGACGAGCGATATAGTGGATTAGTCCATTCCCATCCGACTGAGAGATGTCTTGGTTGTGGGCCGCGTACCACCGGGTGCCAAAGTCGGGTGACGGATCTCTGTTCTCTCTGTGCCCATGAGCAAGATAATGTAAGAGAGGGTCCGCACGTGCTCTTTTTACGTCTGGATATTGCGCTACGTACCATTTGGAATCGAAGACATTTAGCACGTCTTCCGGCGTAATGGGATAAGCATCCGGTAAATAGGTATTTGAGAGTGCGGTGATGGGCTCGCGAGAACTGTAATGGTGTTTTTCGAAGCCTGCCCTTAATCCAGAACTGTCGAAAGGTCTCGGAAGTGTGGCAAAAATTGCCCGGCGAATGGCATTGAAGAGTGACATGGCGACTTTTGCTACTAAGCAATCCGGTGTTGAGGGACCGCAGTCGAGGTTCGACTGCACCGAGTGTTCATCTGCTCACCACCACGAGCTTTCCGCAACTGTGCGATCGCAGACGGGATCGGCGTCTCTTTGCATCCGGGCATCCGCGAGAGTCCAGATCAGGCCCTGGCACCCGATGATTCGAGGCAACAGGAGCTCTCTACGGTTGTCTTCGTAGCCCTGATGCGCTCCCATGAACGCTCGCTGCGGGACCTGAGATTTGTTCTCTCGGCGCAGAAGGCGAAGGATTCCGGGGGTAAACGACCTCTACCCACTGGGTCATTTTCATGCGGCCTCGACGAATCGCCTTCCTTTCGCCTCCGTCTGGGTGCGTGCAATCTTTGCCTGTGAGGGGGATTGGAATCTGCGGTGACGGATCGTCAGACCTAGTGAAGTGACGCGGTCATAGGATTCGCGGATCGGGTGATGCATGCGAGTCTGAGCGATGGCTCAGACCGTCTGCGTGCTCCTCGACGATGCTACCCAGTCAGCGCTTGCCGCGATCGCCGGCGACCGATCTTGACCCCTCAAGCACATCCTGCGGGCGCGCATCGTCCTGCTTTCAGCCGAGCGCTTGCCTGTGCAGGAGGTGGCTCGGCAGGCCGGCGTCAGTCGGCCCGCCGTCTGGCGCTGGCAGCAACGCTTTGGCGAGGAGGGCGTCGAGGGTCTGCTGCGCGACAAGACCCGCCTGCCTGGCACTCCACACATTCCACGCGGACGGTGGCGAAGGTGCTGGCACTGACCTGCTCGGAGCCGCCCGACGAGGTCACACACTGAACCGGACGTGCCATCGCCGCGCGGGTCGGGATCTCACTGCGCTCCGTGCAACGGATCTAGCCCGTCTTATTCATCGGGCATCGGCATACGCTGCGTTATGGGCTGATGGCGCGCGGGATCGTTCGTCTGTTTTGACGCGTGTGGATCGGAATTGTTCGGTCGGCGCCGGAGGGACGGGAGCGGGTTCGTTGGGGCGTCGCATCCCTGTCGTTCAGGCCGGTGCCGGGGCGAGCGCAGTCGCAAGGTGGCGGATCAGGTCGGCTTCTGGACAGGCGGCAGCGAAGGCGAGGCGGACGCGGGCAGCGGTCTCGCGGATACGGGCTCCGAGCTTGAGCAGCCGAAGGCGGATCGTTGCAAACTCGGCCCTGGCGAGGCAGTGCGCGGTCGGGATGGCCTCGCGCACGGTGAGCATCAGCCAATAGGCAGCGGTGCGCAGGACGAGCCGCATCTGGTTGGCGGCGGGGTTCCGGCACGAGGTACGGTCGGAAGCGAGCTGGCCCTTGTGGAGCTTGATCAGATTCTCGGCCTATCCGCGGGCGCAGTACAGCTCGGCGTAGAGCCATTTGGGCGTGCCGGTGGCGATGTTCGTGACCACGTAGCGGATATCGAGGCTAAGGCGGGTCGCCTTGATGCGGACGGCGACGCGGCGTTGCTGCCGCCAGGACTTGGCTGCGTGCGTGGTTTCGGCAAAGCCGCGCACCGCATCCTTGTCGCCGATGGCCCGCACCACCCGGATGGTATCGGCGATATCCTCGACCTTGGCGGCGAGCGCCTTGGTACCGGTCAGGCCGAAGACGTAAGCGACGCCGTTGTCTTCGCACCAGTTCATGGCCTCTGGCCGCCCGTAATCGCCGTCGCCCCGGATGGTGATCGCGGTCTTGGGCCAGTGATGGCGGATCGCTCGGACGAGGCGGCGCAGATGGCCTCGGACCTCGCGGCCAGAGGGCGTCTTACTTGGACGCAGGATCATCGCCACCGGGCGTGAGGTGGCCGTGTCGTAGACGTGGATGGGGAGAAAGCAGCGCGCATCGCGGTGGGCGTTGAACAGCGAGAGTTGCTGCTGGCCGTGGACTACGTCGCAGGTGTCGTCGATATCCAGCGTGACGGCTTCGGGCGGCGTGGCATAGATGGCGCAGTACAGGTCGACCAGCACCCGCCCGAGCCGGATCAAGTCGCGCAGGTCGGGGGTGTTCTCCAGCCGCGAGACAGTGGGCTGGCTCATTAGGTCAGCGCAGGTCTCGGGCAGCCGGCCACAGGCGAGCTTGAACGCAGGATCGGCGCGCAGGTGGTCGAGGTCGTCGGCGTCCTCGTAACCGCAGGCGATGGCCAGGATGCGCGCCAGAAGGATCTCAGGAACCGGATGCACGATCCGGCTCGGATCGCGCCGGTCCGGGATCACCGCAGCGAGCTTCTCGGCAATGCCCAACCGTCGCGCGGCCTGGGCCAGCAGCAGGACACCGCCGTCCGAGGTCCGGCGTCCGCCATCGAAGGCGGCTGTGAGCTTCTTGCCTCGGACGGATGGAAACGGGAACGGGATACACGTAGGATCAGACATGGCGGGCGTGGCGGGCTCGATCAGGTGGAGAAGGTTGGTGTCAGCACCCAATCCCTAAGCCCTATCAATGCTTTACGCTACGCTCGCCACCACAGATCCACTGCCCTCGTGAATAAGGCGGGCTAAGGAAACTATGGTGAATCCTGTCTGCCAACCGGGACCGGCGTCTATAAATGCCTCTCAGCGGGCTGGAGCGTAACAGGCCCAGACAGAGCCAACTGGACCTCGATATCGGAAAAACACCGCTGAAGATTGGTCTTCCGCGAGGTGTTCATTGGGCCTGCTTGTGGGGAAAGTGTTGCAAGGTGACGCGCAGGCTCCATCCGGCGTTGAGCAGCGGATGGCTCATCGGATTTGCGGAAAGCAAACGTGTTTCGACCCCACCCGGGGGGGTGGTCATTTTTGACTGCGGGCGCTGGACCTCCGCCGGGGGATTGGCTAGACGTCCGCCGAACGTAGATGCGTGCGAGAGCGCTTATTCAGGAATACCCCCGGTCAAATCGCCGATTGCTTTCCCTCTCGCCGACATAATTTTTACGACGTTTGAATCGTAAATTTTATATCCGACAAGTATTGTGATGCAAGTTTTAATCGAAAGAATGTCGGTGATGGCGAGTGCGGAGGTAAACGCTCTATGTGGAAGTTTATAAGCCTGCGAAAGATTGTCGATAGCCGCGGCAACCTGACGCCAATCGAGGGTGGGAACGACACGCCGTTTCCGATTGCCCGCGTTTATTACTTGTACGATGTTCCGAGCGGTTCGAGCCGGGCTGGCCATGCTCACACAAAGCTCCAGCAGGTTTACATCGCCGTTGCCGGTAGTTTTGATGTTGGACTTACGAACGGATATGAGAGTGAAGTTGTCCGACTAAATCGACCAGATCAGGGCCTGTGGATAGGCCCTGGTGTCTGGCGCGACATCAATAATTTCTCTGCCGGCGCAGTCTGCTTGGTTCTCGCTTCCGCGGTATACGATGAAGAAGAGTATATCCGCGACAAGGCCGAGTTCGATCTCTTCGTCGAGAACCAAGCAAGAGAAAGTCTTTAACAATCATCCCGGGGGCAAGTGCCGTGAATCGCGTTCCATTCTTTTCCTTGCAAAAAGTCCACCATGACGCACAGCGGGAGCTGGAGAACGCCTTCAAGCGAGTGTTTGAGAGTTCTTATTACGTCCTTGGTAACGAGGTCTCTGCCTTCGAGGCTGAGTTCGCGCAGTTTTGCAACGTCCGACATGCGATCGGTGTCGGCAATGGTCTCGATGCGCTGACTCTGATCCTGAAAGGCCTCGGCGTTGAACCGGGCGACGAAGTGATTGTGCCGGCTCACACGTTCATCGCGAGTTGGTTGGCAGTCGACCAAGCCGGAGCAAAGCTCGTCCCGGTCGAAGTCGATCCGTCGACCTTCAATATCGATCCCGAGGGGGTCCGTGCGCGCATTGGGAAACGAACCAAAGCCATCCTGGCCGTCCACCTCTATGGACGTCCGGCGCCGATCGACGAACTCCTGGCGATCGCCGAGCCGCACGGCATCGCCGTCATTGAGGATGCTGCCCAAGCTCACGGCGCGGTCAATCGCGGGCGGCGTACGGGAGGGCTTGGCTTAGCCGCAGCCTTCAGTTTCTACCCGACGAAGAACTTGGGCGCCTTGGGCGATGGAGGGGCGGTCACGACGAACGACGACGAACTCGCTCGCCGCGTGCGGATGCTCAGGAATTACGGGTCGCAGGAGAAATACGTCCACGAGATCAGCGGAACCAATTCACGCCTCGATGAGCTGCAGGCGGCCTTTCTGCGCGTCAAGCTTGCCGCCGTCGATGGGCAGAACGCGACCCGTCGCGACATTGCTGCCCGCTACTCTCAGGGCCTGAAGGATTGCCCGAATCTGACTCTTCCGGCTCCCGTCGGAGATGGCGACGAACACGTTTACCACCTCTACGTCGTGCGGTCGCCAGAACGCGAAGCCCTCCGGGCCAAGCTGGATAGCCGCGGGATCTCGACGCTGGTCCACTACCCCATCCCCTGTTTCAGCCAGGACTGCTACAAGGGCGCGGCCTTCTCCGAGTCCTTTGACCTCTCGAAGCAATTGGCGGACGAGGTTCTAAGCCTTCCGATGTGGCCGGGCATGTCGGACGATATGGTGGATCAGGTCATCGCCGCGGTTCGCGAGGCCTGCGCCTGATCCTGAAATCGATGCAGCGCCTGGGAACCCCGATGGGACATACGGGTCTGTTCCTAGGGATCATGGAAGGGCGCGGCAAGTCTCGCCAAGCTCCAAACAAACTGTGGTGACAGCGAATTTTCACCACGGTTGAGAGGTTTGTCGCTTTATGCAGAAAATGCCCGCCTTGGCGCTGTCAATTGCCGCGGCTCGCAGCATCCAGGTAATACGCGGGCTTCTGATTGGCGCTCAGAGTGCGCGAGCACGATCAGGCCGGCCGAAGACGCAAGTACAGCTCGAACTCCTGGCGCTTATTCGTCCGCTCTTCGACGATGCCTGGTATATTGGTGCATATCCCGAGGCAGCAAAGCAGGGGAACGATCCCCGCATACACTACTTGAGCGAACCCGAAGCGAGGTACGACGCGCCGCATCCACTCTTTGATGGTGCGTGGTACCTCGCTCAGCATCCCGACGTGGAAGCTGCAGGCACTCATCCCCTCCTGCACTATCTGCAAACCGGAGCGGCTCTCGGCTACGCACCGCACCCGCTGTTCGATGGGGCTTGGTATCTCGAGCAGCATCCCGAGGTGGAGAAGGCGGCCGTGAACCCGCTCATTCATTACCTGCGGGAGGGGGCGTGCCTGGGCTTCTCGCCATCCCTTGCGTTCGACACCGCATGGTACCTGCACAGCAATCCGGATGTCGCCGCAGCGGGTATCAATCCGCTGGTCCATTTCGTCGTACACGGCATACACGAGGGGCGCTGCCCCAATCCCCTTGCAGAAGCCGCTGCCTTCGAGACGTTCGCGCGGTCGGGCGATGCCGTTCGGGCCATTCGCCTCCTCGACTGGCGCCAGCACCTCCTCCCCCAGGACGGGACTGTGCCTTATGTCGCAACGTTTCGCGGGGGGCAGCTTTCGGATGTGTCTGATACAAGTGCGCCGGCTGCGGGAATGGCCCCTGGATCGTCGGAGGGCCTATACTACCTCGTGCCCCTGACGGATGCGACGGTCATCGGCGGAACGACATCGCTGATCGTCTCAGACCGCTTCATCCCGACGAACATGCCCGGCACGAGAGACGCGGAGTCTTCGCCTACCGATTATCCTGAAGCCTGGAAGGCCGGTGAGACCGTCGTTGTCAGGTTCGGCCGGAGGAGCCGAACGTATATCCCACAGGGTATCCATCTTACGGGTGGGGACCGGACCTTCGCAGACTTCCTCACCTCGCTCCTGCCGCGCCTGATCGCGGTGCAGTCCAGCGAATTTAGTCCGGAGCTCCCGCTCCTTGTCAGTGCTTCGGCGGGTGAGCGAGAGCGCGCGGCTATCCGGCTCCTAAGCAGATTTGAGCGAACACTCATTCCGCTGACTGACGGCGTGGCTTACCATACAGAGCTGCTCCACTACCCGGTCAGGCGCGATCGTGAACGCCGTGATCGAAGGTCCGACGCCGTCCTGCACCCCAGCGACGAAGTCGCGGCATTGCGACAGGTCCGCGAACAGGTTCTGTCATCCGTGACCGGGACCGCTCCAAAGAGGATGCGCCGGCTCTATGTCAGGCCGACTGCTCCGCTGCATCGTTCCTTCGATAACCAGGCGTTTTTCGGAGCCCTGATCGACCGGGATTTCGAGATCGTCGACATCGGTGATCTGTCGTTCGAAATTCAGGTTCGTCTTCTGGCTGCGTCTTCGATCGTAATCGTGCACGCGGGTGACGACTTCACGAATACCATCTGGTGTCACTCTGGAGCTCATATTCTCGTCATCGAGAGCCTCGAGGGCGAGAATTGGCGCAGTTCCCCAGTGGGATGCGTCGTCGCCGAGTTGGCGACGATCCACACCATTCCATCAAATTTCAGCCCCCTCTCTAACGATGAGGAGCCGCGCCAAGCCGTGAGCCTTGACGCTATGACGCCAATTTTAGACGAAATGATTTCGGCGCTCAGGCTCCTCCCGGCGAGTGTCGACCATAATCGCAATCGTCTATCATGAGTAATCCAGCGCCGATCGTCAGCTTCATCGTGACGTTCTATCAGCAAAAGGCCTTTATCGGTGAGACAATCCGAAGTGCACTTGAGCAGAAATTGGATGACATTGAAGTCATTGCCGTTGATGACGGCTCGACGGACGGCGGTGCTGAAATCGTAAAGGAAATACGGGATCCAAGACTGAGGCTGATCATTCAGGACAACCGCGGTCCAAGCTTGGCCGCGAACACCGGTATTAACGCTGCTCGGGGCGAATACATCGCCCTCTTGGGCGGTGACGACATCGCCCTACCGGAGCGCGCTCTCCGCCAGTATGACCTCGTCTCGAAGGGATACACCGATATCGCCTTCGATGTTCCGCAACTCATCAACGAGAATGATCTTCCCCTCGAAGATTCATTTTACCCTGCGTTTTCGCAGTTTGATTTAGGCCGTAGCGATCGCGTAAGCTTGGATCATCTGTTTTCTTCTGGTAACTTCCTATGCGCGCCTTCGGTGTTCATGCGTCGGTCGACTTTTTTGCAAGTGGGGCCGTTCAGCCCTGGCCTTATTCAACTTCAAGACTTCGATTATTGGATTCGCTGCCTGAAAGAAGGTTTCGTTCTCAGGGTTGTCTGCGATCGGCTCACAGCCTATCGCCGCCGGGGCGCTGGGCTCAATCTTTCGGCCACCTCGAATATGGCCCGCCTGCTGATCGAAGACGGGTACATCATGCGGCATTTTTTCGACGGCATGGACGTGACGTCCCTGAGGCGGCATTTTGCCGAGCACGTTCCCTTCCATTTCACCGACACGCCCGGTGACATCGCCCTCGCGAAAGCCCTGATCTATCTTCGGAATAGCCGTCGGACGGTGTCCAACATCGCTTTCGAAATCCTGATCGATGCCCTGCAAAAAGACCCCTTAGTACAGGAAAGGGCCGCCTCTGTCGGATTGACGATGCCTGTCATCTTCAGCGAAATGCTTCGACGGGGCGATCCTTCGGAGTGAGGCCGCCTTCGTCCAGCATAGATAGCCATTCTCGCTACTTAGTAAGTCTTATTTATTGTGATAAAAATAATTTCTAAGATAAAAATCAGTTTGATTTAATTTTATTTGCCCGGAGTTATTGATAGTCGCCACTCGGAAAAATTATCGAATCATATGCTCGCGTTCGCTCGTGAAGTTCTGGTCATTCGGGCAACGCTTACGTCCCGGCAAGGTATGCGATACACAAACGATGCATGTTCTTCTAATTCCTGGCTTCATGACGGATGCTTCGCTCTGGGACGATATGTTGCCAGCGCTCGAAGCGGTCGGATCAATCACGCACGGCGACACAACTGCCAGCGCGACAATCGCTGATATGGCGCGAGACATTCTGTCCGGAGCGCCGGAGCGGTTCGCCCTAATCGGCTTCTCGATGGGCGGCTATGTCGCCCGGGAAATCGCTCGCATGGCTCCAGGACGCGTCCTGGCCCTCGTGCTGGTAGCGACGTCGGCTCGCGCGGATACGCCGGAGCAAACGCGACGGAAAGCTGTGGCTGTGAAAATGGCGGACCTAAAGCGCTTCACCGGTTTTAGCCGACCTGGTGTCTTGATCTCTCTGCATCCAGATCGCGCGAATGATGAAGCTCTCATCGAGCGCGTGAGGGCCATGAGTGAACGGGTCGGAGGCGATGTCTTCCAACGTCACACCCAGCAATTTCGGGAGACCGATTTATCTCGCCTCGCTGCTGTCCGGTGTCCGACCCTTATCGTCGCGGGCGACCAGGATGCACTGCGTAGCTGTGAGGAGTCTCAAGAACTTTGCTCAGGTATTAGTGGCTCAGAACTCGTCCGCATTGAGAACTCTGGCCACATGATCCCGATGGAACAGCCAATCGCGCTTGCTAGGACAATTGTCCCTTGGCTTCAGGAGCATGCATCGCAGAAGTAGCTGCTTGTTCCTCATGTGCATGCTGCTATGAGCCGTGTAGTCCCTGCGGTCTAACCTCCTCCTTGTGAGGCTCTCAGCAAGACAAGTTATTCCGGTATAGAGAAGCGTGCACCAGCCCCGAGACCTGCCGTCGAATTTGGGATAAGCCTCGGACGACAATGACCACGTGCCTTTCCTCGGTCGTGAGTTGGCTGGAGCGCGATGTTTGCGGTTCCATTGCTGCGTCATGAAGGAAGGTAAGTCAGCCGCCATTCCCTGTGGCGGTCCAGACCGTGAGGCGAGATACCTGCGGCTCGTCGGAAAGTGCGCGCTCCACCCAGTAAACGAGGCCATTTTCTGTCAGGCGCACCGCCTCGTGTTCGTGCGGCGGGACGGAGCCAGGATGAAAGTGGCCGAAGCGAAGGGCGATAGCGCGACTGCCGTCCTTGCCAGCCAGCCAATGATAAACCATCGCCTCTCCGTCTTTCTTGGCTTGCACGTAGGTCTTATCAGCCTCATCGACCCCGCTATGCGGGTCGACCGTCACTGAACTGGCATAGATGAAGCGTGGCGTGTCAGCTGTTTTTAAGGCGACGGCAAGCATCTCGATCGATTCCTGCGCGTCCGTAAAGTCGACGGCTAAATGGATGACGGCGTCAAAGGAATTTAAACCCGCAAGATTGCAGCCTTCATCTTTGTCGAGGAGAGTCATATCGTGCTTGCTACGCAAGGCCGCGACAAGGGTGCGGCCGATACGACCGCCGGCTCCATTGATAGCAATTTTCATCCGACCGTCATCCCAGCTTAGGCGCCCTGAATCCAATTGCCGACGATCTTAGGCCGTCATTTGAAAGGCTAAAATGTTAGAGTCCATCATCCTGCCCCCTGCCTGCCCGCACGAAGGTACTTGGTTGGACGTGGGCTACAGCGCTGTGTGACTTCGTGGAGTGCACGGCGATCGCCGCCCGGAACAATGCTCCCTGAGGTCGTGCAACGCACGTTTTGAACGCCCGGCTCGCCATTCTCTCTCGGCGGGATCGCGCCGATATGGCGCGTAAGAGTAGCCTCATACCAGACCTCTTTGAGCGTGACTAATGTGGGGTAGCGCGGCGGTCTGAGTGAGGATTCTCTCATCAGGTTCCCAAGCCTGATGAGGATACGATGACTGCTCCGGTGCCGATGCTGTTGGATTTCGATGCCGAGGCCCTGCGAGCCCTGGGTAATTACCCAGGCCTGTTGACCTGACCGGTATTTTGGACCGAGCCGATTAAGAGGCTACTGCATGGTGGCGACCATGGGTAGCCGGAAGGCCAGATCCGGGAATGTGACAGGCGCGGGTGGCCGGTAGCCCAAGGACGAATGCGGTCGAACGCGGTTGTAGGTATTTTGCCAGATTCCGATCACGGTCTGTGCCTCCTTGAGCGAGTAGAAGATCTCTTGGCGTAGGCACTCGTCCTTCAGCTTGCCATTGAAGCTCTCACAATAGCCATTCTCCCATGGCGATCCTGGTGCAATGTACTGGATCTGCGGGCCGGTTTTGACGACCCATTTCCGCAAAGCCTTCGAGATCATCTCTGGGCCGTTGTCGCAGCGGATGTTGTCGGGGATGCCATGCAGGCACATCGCATCTGCCAGCGCCTCGATCACACCCAGACTGCTGATGCGCCTCGCGACCTTTAGCGCCAGGCAGGCGCGACTGTGCTCGTCGATCAGCGTCAGGATACGCAGGCTTCGGCCGTCATGGGTCTGGCCCTGCACAAAGTCGAAGCTCCAGACGTGATTGCGATGGAGAGGCCGCAGCCGTACGCAGGAGCCATCGTTCAACCAGAGACGGCTGCGTGGTCGATGCTTTTGCGGGACCTTGAGCCCCTCACGACGCCAGATCCGCTGAACCCGGTCTTTCCCCACCTGCCAGCCCGCTGCCTGCAGCAGTGCGGTGACGCGGCGGTAGCCGTAGCGTCCGTACTCGGACGCCAAGGCGATGATGGCGCGGGTCAGCGCATCCTCGTCAGCCGGTACCGTGGGCACGTAGCGTTGCGTACCCCGGTGCTGGCCGACGATCCGGCAGGCGTGACGCTCCGAGAGGCCGTACTTCTCCTGGATGGCGTCGACTGCCTGCCGGCGTCGCTCCGGGGCTATAAGTTTCCCGAGGCGACATCCGCCAGCACCTGCTTCTCCAGGGACAAGTCAGACACGAGCCGGCGCAATCGAGCGTTCTCGCGCTCCAAATCCTTCATCCGACGGGCCTGGTCGATTTGCAGGCCGCCGTACTCCTTGCGCCAGCGATAGTAACTTTGCTCGGAGATCTCCGCCTCCCGGCACGCTATCGCCAAACTCTTACCCTGCGCTGTCTGCACCTCAATCTGGCGCAGCTTCAGCACCACCTGCTCCGCACCCGTCTTCTGACCTCGCTTCATGTCCAACTCCTTCAGTCCTGGCTGATCCTCTCAATCAGCCCGGTCCAAAGCCAGCCGGTCAGGTCACGTGTCGGATGATCGACGACTACGTTGCCGAAAATCTCAAGTGGACGTTGGCCCACGGCATCCCGACCCTCGTGTGCAATCTTATGGTGCCGCAATCTGACCTGACGGGACGCCTTCTGCCCAGGTACGATCTGCGCAACACGATGTATTTCGTCGAGGAATTGAACCGGCATATAGGCCGGGCGATTCAGCAATACGCCAACGTCTACCTGCTCGACGTCGACAAGGTCTCGGCTTCGTTGGGGCGCCGATATGCGCAGGATGACGGGGTCTTTTGGTTCACCCACAGCTCGCTCATGCCGATGGGTTCGGATCAGGATG
>NZ_JAGHKN010000021.1:0-83533 GCF_023093475.1 Methylobacterium sp. 37f | reverse complement strand
GGCCGAGCGCACGGTCGATCGGCTCTGGACTGTCGTCGGCAATCTGCTCGACGCCTTCACCCCAACCGAGTGCGCAAACTACTTCGCTGCCGCCGGTTACGATCCGGAGTAGGTGGAAACCGCTCTAATCCCGAGAGGCCCGAGCGACGCGGCGTCGCGCGCCCCAACCAGCGCGCGCCTCGAAACCGGATGGCTGGTACAACGCCGCCATGGCCGCCCCTCAAACCCTCCACCTGCTGAAACTCTGCGTCGGCCCCGCCAGCATCGCGGAACTGGAAGCGCGCATCGCGCACCATCGCGAAGACGCGCTGCGCCAGGGGCGTGATCCATCGCCGGTGCATACCACCCGGATGGTGCCGACCCGGGCCACCGACATCGCCGGACGCGGCTCGATCTACTGGGTGATCAAGGGGACGTTGCTGTGCCGGCAATCGGTCACCGCCATCACGCCGTTCACCGATGCGGACGGCATCGGCCGGTGTCGGCTGGTCCTCGAGCCCGCCGTAACCGCCGTCTCGCCACGGCCGTGCCGGCCGTTCCAGGGCTGGCGCTATCTGAAGGCCGAAGACGCGCCTGCGGACCTCGATGCCGGCACCGCCGGGGGCCTCGCCGAGATGCCCGAACCCCTGCGCCGTGAGCTTGCGAGCCTCGGCCTGATCTGAAGGCCGCATCCCGGTTCTCGGCTCGGAAAACCGAAACCCCCACCGTCCCGGAGGAGGGTGGGGGCTGCCGCTCTCGGCCGTGCCTGATCGGGGCTCAGGCCCCGTCGAAGCGCCCGCTGGCATGGGCCAGCATGGTGTAGACCTTGCCGGTCTCCGAGGTGAGGTAGGCATCGGCCCGCGACGAGTCGCGGTCGTTCTTCGAGACATCCCCGAGCAGGCGCTCGAACTCGCCCACGTAGCGATCCACCGTGCGCCGGAAATCCGCGTCGCCGGCGTAGCGGCGACGGACCTCCTCGAAGGTCTGCCGACCCTGCGCCGTGTAGATGCGGCGGTCGAACAGGTTCGGCTCACCCCGGCGATAGCGCTCCCACAGGTCCACCGCGGTCTGGTGGTCGATCATCTTGGCGATGTCGCTGGAGATCGTCTCCAGGGCGGTCCGGCCGCGCTCGGCCGCATTCTTCTGCGCCTCGCCCTGCGGGGTCGGCGTCGCCTTCACGGTGGGGCTTTGCGAGCCCAGCCCTTGCGTGCCGAGCCCTTGGGTGCCGAGCCCTTGCGCGTCCGTCTCCGGGTCCGCGTCGTCGTCGAGGGAGGCGCGCGTCAGCAGGTCGGAGAGCCAGCCGCGGTTCTCGGACCCCCGCGCATCCGGGCGTGGGGCGGTGCCGGGACGAAGCACTTCGCCGGTCCGGGACGCCGGGGCGGAGACGACGTTGATCGACTGGCCGGGACGAGAGGCGGGCGCCGGCTTCGCCGGGGCCGGGGCCGGGGCAGACGCCTTGGCAGGCGCGACCTTGGTGGGCGCGGACTTGGCCGGCGCGATCTTGACCGGTGCGGACTCGGCCGGGACGGGCGCCGGGGCCTCGGGGCGTCGCGGCTCCGAGACTTTCGGTGCGACCGCATCCACCGCCCGCCCCGAGCTCTGCACCAGGGTGGACAGCTCAGTCAGGGCCTTGAGCTGCTCGGAGACCACGCGGCGCATCGCGCCGGTCGCCTCCTGCGTGTCGCGCGGGATCTCGAGGACGCCGCGCTGGAGATCGGCGCGAGTCGCGTCGAGCTCGCGCCGGATCTCGGCCGCCATCTCGCGCAGGCCCGAGACCGACTCGCCGAAGCGGCTGGAGGCCGTCTCCAGGACGGTCATCATCTGCTGCGAGGCCGCCTCGATCGCGGTCCGCACGGCCTGGGCCGTCCGCTCGCTCTCGGTGTCGGCTCCGGCGCGCAGGCCTTCGAAGGCCTGGGTGACGGTGGCGCCGGCGCCGGTCGCGGTCTCGGACAGGCTGGCCCCGAGGGCCTTCGTGCGCGCCTCGGCCGACCGCAGGGTCTGGCCGATCAGGGCGTCGAAGCGCGCGGTCTGCTCTTCCAAGGTCCCGGAGCGCTCCTCGATGCGCGACAGCACATCGGTGATGGCGCGCTCGCGCTCGGCGAGACGATCGCCTAGGCGCCCCTCGACGCTCTCGAGTTCGCCGGTGGCGCCCTTCAGCTGGCCCGCAGCACCTTCGAGCTGACCGACGGCCTGACGCAGGATCCCGGCCTGGTTGCGGCCGATCTCGTTGAGCGCGCGACCCCGATCGTCGAGGGATGCGGTCAGCTCCGCCGCATCCTGCAGCGCCCCTTCGGCGACCGCCTTGAGCTGCGCGACCTGCTCGGCCACGCCGGTGCTGGCGCGCTCGGTCTCGCTGGCGATCGCCGAAAGCCCTTCGCGGATGTCGGCGATGCGACCCGACAGGCCCGCCTCGATCCGCCCGAGGTTTTCACCCGTTCCGGCCAGCAATTCCCTGAGGCCGTCATTCGCCCCGTCGATCCGCTCCAGGACCTTGTAGAGGTCGCCGCGCATCTGATCGTTGGCGTTGGTGAGCGCCGCGATCGCCCGCGCCGCACCGCCGTCGATGACCGACAGCAGGGCCTCGGCGGAGGCCCGGGACTGGGCCGCCAGGGCGTCTGTCCGCTCGCGTATGGCTGCGACCAGCGGAGCGCCGCTCTCGTTCAGGGCCCGCTCGATGGCGTCGCCGCGCAGGGTCAGAGCCTCGGCCAGCTGCGCCGCCGGCCCGTCCACGATCTCGCGCAGGCGCTCCGACTGGTCGGTGAGCGCGGTGACGACGGCCTTGCCGCGTCCGTCCAGGGTGTCGAGGAGAGCGCCGCCGCCCTCCTCGATGGCGCGCGTGATCGTCTCGGCG
Organism: Methylobacterium sp. 37f; assembly: GCF_023093475.1. Classification (NCBI taxonomy): domain Bacteria; kingdom Pseudomonadati; phylum Pseudomonadota; class Alphaproteobacteria; order Hyphomicrobiales; family Methylobacteriaceae; genus Methylobacterium; species Methylobacterium sp. 37f. The sequence continues at coordinate 80,703 of NZ_JAGHKN010000021.1, read as the reverse complement.
CTCTCGGCCAGACGCCGGGCGAGAGACTGCCCGCGGGCTTCGACCAGACCCGCCAGCGCCGTCGAGCGCCGGTCGAACGCCTCCGTCATGGCGCCGGTGCGGCTGTCGAGCAGGGACGCCACGGCCTCGTTGCGCTGATCGAGCGTCGCGGCCAGGGCCTGACTGTGGGCTTCGGCCAGGGTGGCGTGACGCGCGACACGCTCGTCGAGCGCCGTGAGCATCGCCGCGGTGCGCTCGTCGACCAGGGTCGCATAGGCATCCTGGCGATCGTCGAAGGCCGAGGCCAGGGCGTCGCCGCGCGAGGCGACGAGGGTCGCAAACACCTTCATCCGGCTGTCGATGCGGCTGGTGAAGGCGTCGGCGCGGCTGTCGACCGCTTCCACCAGGGCATTGCCCTGCGTGTCGATGGTGCGGGAGAGTTCGGTGGCCCGGGCTTCCACGAGGGCATCGAGGGCCGACAGGCGCTCGTCGAACAGCGTGGCGAGGGCGCGGCCGCGGATCTCGGCCTGCTCCGCGAGACCGTCCGCCCGATGCTCCACGGTCTCGTCGAGGGTCCGCAACTGCGTATCGAACACCGAGGCCAGGTGCCGGACCCGCTCGTCGACCCGGTCGGTGAGCGTGCCGGTACGACCGTCAACAACCTGCGTGAGCGTGGTGAGGCGCTCGTCGAGGATCGCCACGAGAGTCCGGGTCCGGTCGTCCGTCTGGGCCACCAGGGAGGTCGCCCGATCCTCGACCAGATGGTCGAGATTGCGCAGCCGCTCCTCGAACAGCGAGACGAGGGTGTGGGTGAGGGCTTCGGCCTGCTGGCGCAGAGCGCGCGCCCGCTCGTCGACGAGCTGATCGAGGTGCTCGACCCGCGTGTCCATGAGCGAGACCAGCGCCTTGGCGCGGGCATCGACCTCGTCCGACAACGTGCCGGTGCGATGGTCGACCAGTCGGTCGAGGGCGCCGATCCGCTCGTCGAACAGCGTCGTCAGGCCGCGCGTCCGGGCCTCGACCCGATCGGTCAAAGCGTCCGTGCGGGTGTCGACCACCGAATCGAGGGTGCTCAGAACCTCGTCGAACAGGCTGCGCAGGCCGTGGGTCCGCGCGTCCAGGGCCTGATTCAGATGGGCGCCGCGACCGCCGATGATCTCATCCAGGGCGCCGATGCGCTCGGCGAGGAGATTGGCGAGGATCTCGGTCCGGTTCTCCAGGGTCTCGGTGAGGGTCGCGCCGCGGTGGTCGACGAGCTGGCCGAGGATGTTGATGCGATGGTCGAACAGGTTGGCCAGGGCCCGCGTCCGCTCGTCCACGGCCTGTGCCATCTCCCCGCTGCGGCGATCGGTGAGTTCGTCCAGGGCACCGATGCGCTGGTCGAAGGTCTCCGCCAGCGCCCGTGTGCGCGCCTCGACGGCGTCGGACAGAGTGCCGCCACGGCGATCCACCACTTCGTCGAGGTGTTCGATGCGCTCCTCGAAGAGCGTGGCCAGGGCCTGGGTGCGGGCCTCCACGGCCTCGGCCGCGCTGCCGAGGCTCGCCGTGATGGTGTCGACCAGGGCGCGGCCACGCTGATCGAGCGTGTCGTGCAGCGGAGTGAGGCGGTCGCTGAAGCTGGAGCCCAGGCTGTTGGCGTGGGTGTCGAGCAGAGCGCGGATCTCGCCGGTCCGGTCGTCGAGGAGCTGGTGAACGGTGCGAACGCCCTCGTCGAGCAGCGAACTGATGTCGAGGGTGCGGCGATCCAGGGTCGAGCCGAGGCGGCCTTCGCCGTCGGTGAGCTGGCGATCCGCCTCCGCCACCATCTCGCGCAGGCGGGCCAGGATCGACTCGCCGCGCTGCTCCAGCACCTCGCCGAGCGAGTTGCTGCCGAGATCGAACAGGCGCGCCAGTTCGGTGATCCGGCCGCCCAGGGCGCCGAACACGGCCCGGCCCTTCTCGTCGAGCTCCGAGCCCATCGCCGCCGTACGGGCGTCGATGAGGCGGACGAGTTCGTCGGCGCGCTCGGCGAAGGCCTGGCGGATGGCGCCGGCCTGGGTGTCGAGGGCCGTGTTGGCGCCGTCGGTCCGGGCGACGATCATGTCCACGAGTTCGCGGGTGCGGTTGGCGAGATCCTCGTCCACGGCCCGGGTGCGGCTCTCGATCAGGCGGATCGCTTCGAAGGCCTGCGCCCCGAAGGATTCCTCGATCAGGCGGCTGCGCTCTTCGAGCGCGGTACCGATCGCCTCCAGGCGCCCGAGCACGCCGGCATCGAAGCGCCCGGCCCCCTCGTCGAGACGGCGGGACAATTCGAGGGTCTGCTCGTCGAGGCGGCGGGCGATCTCGGCGGAGCGCTCGCCGAGCACGTCGCCGAGATCGGCGCTGCGCTGCGCGAGATCGAGCGCCATGGTGTCGGCGCGGGCATCGAGGGTCTGGACAAGGTCGCGGCCGCTCTCGACCATGACGCGCGCCATCTCGGCGGTGCGCACGATCAGCGCTTCGTTGAGGGCCGTGGCGCGGCCGCCGAGATGGCCGTCGATCTGGGCCACCAGATTGGCAAAGGTCTCGCCGATCTCGGTGGAGCGACGGTTCGAACGCTCCTCGAGGGCGCCGAGCTGGCTTTCCACGGCCGCCTGCGCTTCGCGCGTCCGCTCGGCGATGCGGTCGGCGACGGCGTTGCCCTGCACGGTGATGACGCGGTCCATCTCCTCCAGCCGCCCGGAGACGGATTCGGTAAGGGCGGCGGTGTCGCGCGAGATGCGGTCGGCGAGGATGTCGCCGCGGGCGATGGTTTCCTGAAGGGTGGCGAGCCGATCGTTGAGAACGCGGTCGATGGCCTGCACACGCGTCTCGGTGGTGTCGGCAAAGCTCGCACCGGTCTGGCTCAGCGCATCGTTGACGCGGGCCCCCTGAGCGGTGACGGCCAGCACGATGTCGCGGCCGGTATTCGCGAGCTGGGCCTGAGCCTCCTGGGCCTGGGCGGCAATCAGCTCGCCGAGGGTCTGGCCGTGGCTTCCGAAGGCGGATTCGACGTCGCGAACCCGGGCGGTGAGATCGCCGCCCAGACCATCGGCCGCACGGGCGATCAGGCCGGCCGCTTCCTCGGCGCGCCGGACCAGTTCGTCGTTGACCGCGTCGAGCGTGGTCCGAAGGGCCTCGATCGAAGCCGTCGCGCGGGCGCCCACGGCGCCGCCGACGCTATCGGCGGCATGGCGCAGGAGTTCGGCAGCCTCGGCCGTGCGAGCCGCCAGATCCGCCGAGGTGGCGGAAAGCCGGTTCTCGAAGATCTGAACGGCTTCGACGGTGCGGGCTTCGAGTTCGCCCGTGGCGCTCGCCGAGGCGCGACGCAGGGCCTGCGAGGCTTCGGTCGTGCTGGCGCCGAGGGAAACGGTGGTCTCTTCGGCGCTGCGCCGGAAGGTTTCGGCGGCCTCCGAGGTCCGGCTGCCGATCTGCTCGTCGAGGGTCGCGGCGGTCGAACGCAGGCTTTCGAGGGCGCCGAGGGTCCGCGTCTCGAAGGCCTGACCGAGCCCGCTCAGGGCACCGTCGAGAACCTCCGTCGCCTCCTGGGTCCGATGGCGGATGAGATCGCTGACCCGATCACCCGTGGCGCCGAGGGTGGCTTCCAAAGACTGCCCCTCGACGGAGACCGTCTGATGCAGGCGGTTCGCGACCGACTCGATGCGGTCGGCCAGGGCGCCGCCGTGCTGGTCGAGGCCGGTGGCAATGCCTTCGACGGACCGGAGCAGGGTTTCGCGCAGGGCGTCCGCCCGCGTGCCGAAGGTCTCGACGATGGCGCTCGCCGCGAGGGCCAGCCCCGCCTGCGTGTCGCGGCCGCGCGTCTCGAACAGGTTCGAGATTTCGGAGCCATGGACCGTGATGGTCTCGTGCAGACGTTCCGCCGCCGTCTCGATGCGTCCCGCCAGGGTCCCGCCGTGATCGTCGATGCCGGACGCGATGTTCTCCACCGACCGCATCAAGTCGTCGCGCACGCCTTCTGCGCGGTTCGCGAAGGTCTCGACCACGGCACTCGCCGCCAGGGCGAGGCTGGCCTGGGCCTCGCGGCCCCGGGTCTCGATCAGGTCCGACACCTCGGTGCCCGCCGTCTCGATCTCGCTGCGCAGAGCGGCGCCACGGGCGGTGATCTCCTGAGTCAGGGCCGCGCCGGTCTCGGCGAAGCGGGCGGTGATCTCGCCGCCGGTGGTGGAGAACTGCGCCGTCAATTCGGAGCCGCGCGTGAGGAACGCGTTTTCCAGGCCGCGGGTGGATTGCTCGAAGGTCTCGCGAACCTCGCCGCCCTGGCGGTTGAGGGCTTCGATAACCTCGGAGCCGGTCTGGGCCAGGGTGCGGGCGACCTGCCCGGCGTTTTCCGCCAGCGTGGTGGTGAGGATGCCGCCGGTGCGCTCGAAGGCGCGGGTGACTTCCTCCGCCCGGGTCTCCAGGGACTGGGTCAGGGCCGTGCCGACCTCCGCGAGGCTGCCGCGCACGCCCTCGCTGGTCGATGCCAGGCGCTGAACGAGATCGTCGCCACGGCCGGAGACCAGTTCGACGACGCGGTCGCCCGCCTCGCCGAGGGCCGCCGTGATCGCGTCGCCGCGCTCGCCGAGCGCCGAGGTGATCGCTTCGCCGCGCGCGTCCAGGGCGGTGGTGACCCGGTCGCCCGCGCCGTTCACCGCCGACACGATGCGCTCGGCGGCGCCGTCGAGCTCCGCCGTGAGGCTCTGATGCGTGCCCGTGATGGCCCCGCGGACGCGCTCGGCATTGGCGATGATCGATTCCCGCTGGGCGATCAGCTCGTCGACCAGGGAGCGGATGCGGATCTCGTTGTCGGAATAGGCACGCTCCAGGGTGGCGATCTCGCCGCGCACCAGGGTTTCGAGCTCGCCGGCGCGCGCCAGTGCCCGCTCGACGCCGTCACCGACCGCCGCCACCTCGCGACGGACCGTCTGCGACATGGTGAGCACCGCGTCGGTGGAGAAATTCTCGGGCTCCGCGAGCCGGATCGCGACCTCGCCCACGGCGCGGGCGACGAGGCGCATTTCCTGGGCGCGGACCGCCAGCATGGCCATGATGGCGAACAGGACGACGGGGCCGACCAGCGTCGTCGCCGCAACGGCGCTCTGGATCGCGGTCAGGCCCTGGAAGAAGCCGCGCAGATCACCGCCGGACTGGCTCCAGGCGAGACCCAGCAGGCCGGCGATCCAGAGCGCTCCGGCGCCCGCCGCCACGAGGTAGGGGGCGCCCGACGGACGGACACGCAGGGTCTGTTGCAGGATGCCGATGTTCTGCCGGTCGTCGTTGGCGACCATGGAGCGGTCGGGCGGCAGCAGGCCGCCCTCCCGGCGCGGCCGGTTCCGGTCCGGCGGCGGCAGGTCGGAAGCCAGGGGCTGGTCGAGATCGAGGCGGGGCGGAGCCAGGCGTCCGGTGGGATCGCGCAAAGGATCGCCGTCGCCGACGTCGGGGAGCCGCGGCTCGACCCGCGATGCGTCGTCGCCCTGGGCGAACGCGTCGAGGTTGAGAGCCTGCTCGATCGCCGACAAAGCCGCCTCGGCCGGGTCCTTGAGCTTCTTTTCCGTGGCCATACAACGCCTCGTTACGCGTATCCCGACCGCCGGCCGCACCCGACGATCAAGGTTACTTTTACCAATTTACCAAGGAACTTTAGACTTTGGCACAGGGCTCGGATACCCGAGCCCGCCGCGGCGCCCAAAAAACCTTAACGGAATGGTTACCAAGCCAGGGGCCGGCGCCGCTCCGTCGTCTTTCCGCATGATGCCTCAACGCTTAAACGGAAGCGAACGGCCCCGAGCCTGAGCTGTGGATAGCCGGGAGGGCGCACAGGCGCGGTCTCGTTCGATCCCCGGAAGCCGAAGGACCCGACGTGCCGGATACCGACGCAGCGATGCTGATCGACCGCGAGTTCCTGGCGCGCCAGACCTTCGGGGATCTCGAACTCGCATCCGAACTGCTGGGCCTGTTCGCGGACCAGTGCCGTCGTCTCCTGCCGTTGATCGGGGAGGCGGCGCGTCCCCTGGGCGAGCGGGCCGATTTCGCCCACACCCTCAAGGGGTCGGCCCTCGGGGTCGGCGCCGGACGGGTCGCCGCGCGTGCCAGTGCCGTCGAGGACGCCCTGCGGGCCGGAGACGCCGCCGTTTCCACCGAGGCGCTCTCGGAAGCGGTGGCGGACACCCTCGCGGCGCTGCCGGCATCGTCCTGAAATCGGCACGCGGACGTCGCGTCGCGGAGGTCCGATGGAACGGGGCGGCCTCTGCGGCGTAAGCGCAAGAATCCTCAGCCGGCCGGCGAGCGCGCTTGCATTCGGAGGCCTGCCCCTTCAAGGCAGGCGATGCGCCGCACAACCGGCTGTTCTACGCGTTGTCCGAGCCCGGAGCCCCCGATGCCCAAGATCACCTACGTCGACCATGCCGGAACGGCCAGGACCGTGGAGGGCGACGTGGGATCGACCGTGATGGAAGCGGCGATCCGCAACAACGTCCCGGGCATCGATGCGGAGTGCGGCGGCGCCTGCGCCTGCGCCACCTGCCACGTCTACGTCGATGCGGCCTGGGCGGAGGTCGTCGGCCCCGCCGAGGCGATGGAGCAGGACATGCTCGACTTCGCCTCCGATGTGCGCGCGACCTCGCGCCTGTGCTGCCAGATCCGGATCACGCCGGACCTCGACGGGCTCAGCGTGACGACCCCGGCACGACAGGGCTGACCGGCCGGACCCCAAGGCTTTCCTGGAATCGCAGCAGATAGCCGTCCGGGTCCTGGATCAGGAACTGCCGGCAACCGACCTCCCGGGCTCCGACCCGATACCAGGCCTCGTGCGCCGGTCGGAAGAGCGGCCAACCGAGCGTTGCGAGGCGTTCGAGCATCGGGTCGATGCCGCGCACGGTGATCTGAAGGTTGATGCCGCGTCCGAACGGTCGGGCGAGCGGACCTGTTTCCCAGGCGCCGTTGATCCGGTTCAGCATCACCTGGCTTCCCGCGTGCACGAGATAGGCGAAGCCGTTCTCGGGCCGCTGGTAGGCGATGTCGAAACCGAGGCTTTCGCACCAGAAGGCGAGGCTTCGTTCGAGATCCGTCACATCGAGTTCCGGGACGAGGGGGGCGAACCCGCCCTCCGGCATCCGGTCGAGCATCCGTCAGCCTCCCGATCCCGAACCGATTCGGCGTTCCGGCGTCACCCTATCGGATCAGCGCCCGCATGGCTGCGTCGATGCCCTCGAGGTTGAGGGGGAACATGCGGTCGCCCACCAGCCGCCGCACCATGCCGATCGACTGGGTGTAGGCCCAGTGCTCCGGCGGCACCGGGTTGAGCCAGACCGCCTTGGGGAACCGCTCGAGGATGCGGCCGAGCCAGACCGCGCCGGGCTCCTCGTTCCAGTGCTCGACCGAGCCTCCCGCCATGGCGATCTCGTAGGGGCTCATCGAGGCATCGCCGACGAAGACCACGCGATAATCCGCCGGGTAGGTCCGCAGCACGTCGAGCAGCGGCAGCGTCTCGTCGTGCCGCCGGCGGTTCTCGCGCCAGACCCGCTCGTAGGGACAATTGTGGAAATAGAAGTGCTCGACATGCTTGAACTCCGAGCAGGCGGCGGAGAACAGCTCCTCGGCGAGCGCCACGTGCCCGTCCATCGAGCCCCCGACGTCGAGGAACAGCAGAACCTTCACGGCATTGCGTCGCTCGGGCCGAAGCTTCACGTCGAGATAGCCCTTCGCCGCCGTCTCCCGGATGGTGCCGTCGAGATCGAGTTCCTCGGCCGCGCCGGTGCGGGCGAAGCGGCGCAGGCGGCGCAGGGCCACCCGCATGTTGCGGGTACCGAGTTCGACGGTGTCGTCGAGATCCTTGAAGGTGCGCTTGTCCCAGACCTTCACCGCGCGGAAGTTGCGGTTGCCGTCCTGGCCGATGCGGATGCCCTCGGGATTGTAGCCGTAGGCCCCGAAGGGTGAGGTGCCGCCGGTGCCGATCCACTTGTTGCCGCCCTGGTGCCGCTCGCGTTGCTCGGCCAGGCGCTGCTTGAGGGTCTCGAACAGCTTGTCCCAGCCGAGCGCCTGAAGCTCCGCCTTCTCGGCCTCCGTCAGGTATTTCTCCGCGAGCTTGCGCAACCAGGCTTCCGGGATCGCTGCGGGGGCCGTCGCCTCGCCGAGGGTTTCGAGACCCTTGAATACGGTCCCGAACACGCGATCGAACCGGTCGAGGTTGCGCTCATCCTTCACCAGGGCGGTCCGGGCGAGAAGGTAGAATTCCTCGACGCGCTTCTCGGCCAGATCCCGGTCCAGGGCACCGAGCAGGGTCAGGAACTCCCGGAGGGTGACTGGAACCTTGGCCTCGCGCAGGGCGGTGAAGAACTGGAGCAGCATGGGACGACAACGGAGGAAGCGATGCCCGGGGTCAAGGGGCCGCCCGGCCGGCGCGACGGGCCGACTGACATAGGTTAAACTGGGTATAACCCGGAATTTCTGTTGATAGCTCCTGTGGGAGGTTATTCCGGCGGAGAGGACTTGTCATCTGAATCGAACATCTTGGTCCCACGGTCTCGTGCAAGTCAGGGCAAGTCGTCAGGGCGCATGGTCTTTGGGTAGAGTAAAGGAGTGACCGACATGGCGCTCGCGCTGCGCTCGTTGAGCGATTTCAAACGGTTTCTGTCCGAGCCGGGCGCGACGATTCAGGTGGTGCGCAACACCTTCATCGATCGCCAGCCCGCCTCCTTCGCCGACGCCTATCGGGCCAAGGGGATGTACGAGCCGCGCACCATCCGGGCCGTCTCGAAGAAGGCGGCGATCTTCTCGGTCCAGGGCCACCCGACCACGATCTGGCTGTACTGGGACAAGGGCACGCGCAAATGGCGGTTCAACGACGATACGGTGACCATCCCGCTCGACACCGGTCTCGGGCCGCCCGACGAGATCGTGTATCGCTGTAGCTACGCGCCCGGCATGGACCCGAGCCTGAATCCGCCCGTGCGCCGGGCCAAACAGCGGACCCCGAAGCCGCCCGACGCCCTGAAGCCTGCCACTCCGAGACCTCCGCCCGCGCTCAAGACCGCTCCGGGCGGCACGTCGCCGTCGGCGGGCACCACCGTGCTGCCGGCGCCTATGATGCCCCTGCGCGGGCAGGGCCGCCTGCTCTGAGCGGACCCGTCCGCCCGCATGAGCCTCAGGCGCTCTTGATCGCGGGCTTGATGGCGGACTCGTCCGCGACGGCCGGCGTCTCCCGTCCCTCCTGGCCCTTGCCGACGGTGCGGCGCGCCCGGAACGCAGGACGGACCTCGGTCTCCTTCTTCCGCAACATCGCCCGGTACTCGTCGCGCCGCTCGTGGATCGAGGCGATCACGAGGCCCATCGGCACGCCGACATCGACGAGGACCGCCTCGGAGAGTTGCAGCGACGCCTCGATGGTCTCCGGGACCGCATCGTCCACACCCATTTCGTAGAGGGCGGTCGCGTGGCGGGCGTCGCGCGCCCGGGCCACGATGGTGATGTCGCGCCGCTCGGCCCGGGCCGCCTCGACCACCGCTTCGACGGCACGCGGCGTATCCAGCGTGACCACCAGCGCCCGCGCATTGGCGATGTCGCAGCGCCGCAGCAATTCGGGATTGGCCGAATCGCCGAAATAGACCGGGTTGCCGAGGCGGCGGTGTTCCGAAACCCGGGCGGCATCCGCGTCGAGCGCCAGGTACGGGATCTTGTGGCGGGTCAGCATCTCGCCGACGAGGCGGCCGACCCGGCCATAGCCGGCGATGATGACGCGGTTCTGCTGGCGATCGGGCACCGGTTCGGCCCGGGCGCGACCCAGCTGCGCGGTGGTGAAGCGCTTACCGAGGCGCCGGCCGACGACCGCGAGGGCGGGAATCGCGATCATGGTCACGGTGGTGACGATGAGGGCGGCCTGTCCGACCTCCTCGGGCACGAGCCCACCGGCGAGCGCCCCGCCGATCAGCACGAAGGCGAACTCGCCGCCCGGTCCGAGCAGGAGGGCGGCCTCGATGGCCACCGATCGGGAGAGTTTGAGAAAGCGAGCGGCCGCGACGATCACCGCGCCCTTGATCAGGATCAGCGCCATCGCCAGCCCCAGCACGGCACCGGGCGCCGACATCAGATGGGCCGGATCGAGGTTCATGCCCACGGAGACGAAGAACACGCCGAGGAGCAGGCCCTTGAACGGATCGATCGTGGCCTCGATGGCGCGGCGATACTCGGTCTCGGCCAGCAGCAGGCCGGCGACGAAGGCGCCGAGCGTCATCGACAGGCCGGCCGCCGCCGCGGTCACGGCCGTGCCGATGATGACCAGGAGACAGGCCGCCATGAACAGTTCGGGTGACCGCGTCCGGGCGACGAGCTGAAACAGCGGCCGGAGGGCGAGACGCCCCACCACCACGATCACCACGATGGCGATGGCCGCTTGGCCCAGAGCGAGGGCCAGGGCGCCGCCCACGTCGGAGCCGTCGTTGCGGCCCAGCACCGCGATGGCGAACAACACCGGGGCCACCGCGAGATCCTGGAACAGCAACACGGCGAAGCTGGCGCGGCCCGCCGGCGTATTCAGTCGCTTCTGGTCGGCCAGGACCGGCAGGACCACGGCGGTCGACGACAGGGCCAGGGCGAGGCCGACGATGATCGCGGCGGCCAGGGGAACCGAGAGCGACAACAGGATGGCGCCGATGACGGCCGATGAGGCCAGGACCTGGATCGAGCCGAGGCCGAAGACTAGGCGGCGCAGCGTCCGCAGGCGTTCCCAGGACAGCTCGACCCCGATCATGAACATCAGGAAGATGACGCCGAATTCCGCCAGATGGGCGATCTCCGACCGATTCGCGATCGTGAAGGTCGAAACCCAGGGATACGTCTCGGCGAAGCGCCCGAGACCGAAGGGGCCGAGCAGGGCGCCGGCCCCGATGAAGCCGAGGACCGGGCTGATCCGCAGGCGATGGAACAGCGGCACCACCACGCCAGCGGTGACGAGGAACAGAATCGCTTCCTTGTAGGAGCCGGCGTGCACGTCCGTCATCGGTTCGAGATGTCTCCTGAAGCGTGGAACCGCCGGGCGGCGTCGCGGAGAGCGGCCGGGTTCCTCGCCGCACGGTTCTTCGCAGCACGATTCCTCGCAGGACCATGGCCGCTGGCGACCGGTCGACGCAACCGTGCACGGGGCGCGAAATCACGAATTGGCTGGCTGCGGCAATTGGAATGGGGGAGACCGTACCGTCGGCGTCTCTGATGCGGCGCAAAAACGGCACAATGCGCGCATAAGGCGAAGCGTTAATGAACGGTGAAGCGCGCGATGGCGCGTTTCGAGACACGAGTGCCCCATGCGAAAGACGCCGCCCAACCGGGACGTGCAGCGGGAAGCCCGCGAATGGCGCCGGGAATCCGAGCGCTGGACCCACGAGCGACACATCGAGAAGGGCTACCGCATCAAGTGGGGCTACGTCTCGATCGCCTACCTCGTCGAGTTCATGGTGATCGGAGCGTCGCTCTGGGGCGCCTGGCTGTTCGCGGGCGTCTACAGCGACGGTGATTCCAAGGCGTTCTACTTCATGCTCCTGGCACCGCTGGTCTATGCGGCGGTGGAGCTGTGTCGCGTCCCCCTCGGCATCCTGGCGCGGACGCAGCGCTCGTATGTGATCCGAATGCTGGCGATCGTCGGCATCATCTTCGCGGCAGGCGTGACCACCAAATCGGTGTCGCAGCTCGGCGAGATGATGTTCCACCCCCGCCTGATGGATGCCGCGAAAGCCAAGACGGCGCTCAAGGATGCCCAGGCCGATCGCGGGACGATCGACAACCGGATCGCCGCGGCCGATGCTCGGGTGGCCCAATATACGACGGAACTGGATCAGATCGAGAAACGCAGCGCCGAGAATGCCAGCCAGCTCGCCGGCCTGCCGCCGCAGCGCTGCGAACGCGTCTACGGCACCAACAGTCGGGGCCAGCGCTACTCGAACATGAAGTGCGTCACCGATCCGCGGACCGCGACCCTGAATGCCAGCGTCGCCAAGGCCGGCACGGACCGCGGCGCGGTGATGAAGCTGCTGGAGGACGCCCGCAAGGCGCGCGGCGAACTCGACCGCGGCGCCGCCGAGCGCAAGGTCGCCGATGCCGAGCAGGCCTACCGCAATTCGGTCAACCGATCGCAGCTGCACTCCTTCACCGCGATGGTCTACGGCGTCGATCCGATCGACGTGAGCGAGGCGCAGGTCCACGCCTTCCTGCGGATCTTCGTGTTCGTGCCGGCCCTCTGCGCCGCCTTCGCGTCGACGATCCTCGCCCTCTGCGCCGTGTCGGTGCGCAAGACCTTCATGGACGAGGACGATCTCGGCGCCACCGTCGATCCGGCGGCGACGCCCTACATGCTGGATTCGATCACGGACGCCCTACGCCAGGAAATGGCGCTGACCCAGCCGCGCCCCGTTCCGGAGGAAGCGGCGGTGCAGCCTGCGGCGGCTAGCGTCGCCCCGGTGGTGGCCCCGGCCCCGGCCCCGGCCCCGGCCGCAGCGCCGGGCGGCGCGGTGATCCCGATGGATCGGCGCCCGCCCGCCCAGGCCGTCAGCGCGGGAGCCGGCGCATGAGCATTCACACGCCCGGCACGCCGGAGAATGTCGTTCTCGCCCAGAGCGTGAACGGCCGCCTGCGGGCGGAAGCGCGGATCATCGCGGCGCGGGCCTTCCTGTTCCGCGCCCTCGGGGCAGGGGCCTTCACGCTCCTCGCCGGAATGGGGATCGGCGCGGCATCCTACGGCTACGCCTATATGAACCAGTTCGACTCGGCGGCCGAGAAGATCGCTGCCGCGATGCAGGCGGCCCTCTCGGATGTGACGCTGAAGACCAAGGGCGAGGTCACGCTGACCGACAACGTTCTGAAGCTCGAGGGCGGCCTGCCCAAGGCCGGCGGGGCTCCGACTCCGACCAAGGCCCAGCTCGGCGCCGATGCGGCGCCCGCCTCGAAGGCTCCCGTGAACACCACCTTCACGGTGTTCAAGCAGGTGCCCTACATGGATGGCCAGATCGTCACCGGCTGGAACTTCCGCGCCAACGAGGAGCAGCCGTTCCAGCAATATTGCTATTTCTCTCGCCGCCAGAACGAGCAGAAGGGCCAGGTCGAGATCAAGATCGACCTTGCGATGGATGGCAAGACCCTGCCGCAGCCGCAGAAATCGGACGTCAACCTCGGCATCCTCGCGTCGAACTGCGTCTGGCACGACGGCAAGACGCTCTGAACGGCAAGACGCCCTAAACGGCAAGACGCTCTGAACGGCGAGACGCTCTCGGCAGCAAGCCGCTTGAGGCACCAAGATGCTTGAGATCGTCAGCGCTTCGAAACGGCTGATCTCTCAAGGCGCATCGTCCCATCTCGGCTGCGCCGGGTGCCTTGCGGGGATGGCGGCCGCGCACTAACCCGGACGTGTCCGCGTCCTGTTTCCGGCCCCCCTCCCGCGAGTTCCGCCATGCGCTTCACCGGCACCGCCGACTACGTCGCGACCTCCGACCTGACCACGGCGGTCAATGCCGCGATCGTGCTGGAACGGCCGCTCCTGGTGAAGGGCGAGCCGGGGACCGGCAAGACCGTCCTGGCCGAGGAGATCGCCAAGGGCCTCGGCGCTCCGCTGCTGACCTGGAACGTCAAGTCGACGACCAAGGCGCAGCAGGGCCTCTACGAGTACGACGCGGTCTCGCGCCTGCGGGACAGCCAACTCGGCGACCCGCGCGTGTCCGACATCGGCAACTACATCCGGCGGGGCAAGCTGTGGGAGGCCTTCACGGCCCCCGAGCGGCCCGTGCTGCTGATCGACGAGATCGACAAGGCGGACATCGAGTTTCCGAACGATCTCCTGACCGAACTCGACCGGATGGAGTTCCACGTCTACGAGACCGGCGAGACGATCCGGGCCGAGCGGCGCCCCATCGTGATCATCACCTCGAACAACGAGAAGGAGTTGCCGGACGCGTTCCTGCGCCGTTGCTTCTTCCACTACATCACCTTCCCCGATGCGGAGACGCTGAAGGCCATCGTCGAGGTGCATTACCCCGGCATCAAGCACCGCCTCGTGGAGGAGGCTTTGCGCGTCTTCCTCGAGACCCGCGGGGTCCCCGGCCTGAAGAAGAAGCCCTCGACCTCCGAGCTGCTCGATTGGCTCAAGCTCCTCGTCTCCGAGGACGTGACGCCCGAGACCTTGCGCGAGCGCGATGGCCGGAAGCTGATCCCGCCGCTGCACGGCGCGCTCCTGAAGAACGAGCAGGATGTCAGCCTCTTCGAGAAGCTCGCTTTCATGATGCGCCGGGATCAGCGCGGCGGCTGACGTCCAACGCCGTCGGGCATGGGCACGGCGCCGGACCAGGACGGGATTCTGGTTCTCGGCAGCCCTCGATCCCGGATCCCGTCCTCTCCTCGCGCCGAAAGCTGCTCCCCGCATGCGTCGCTTGATCCTCCTGCGTCACGCCAAGTCCGACCGCGCCCCCGGGGTGACCGATCTGGACCGTCCCCTCAATCCGCGCGGCCAGCGGGCCGCACCGCGCATGGGCGCCTACCTCGTCGCGGAAGGCCTGACCCCGGATGCCGTCGTCGTCTCGCCGGCGCTGCGCACCCGCCAGACCTGGGACGCCGTCCAGACCGTCCTGAAGGGTCCGGAGCCGAAGATCGTCGCGTCGATCTACGAAGCCCCGGACTCGGCGCTTCTCGCGGTGGTGCAGGCGACCCCCGACGAGGCCGGAAGCCTCCTGATGATCGGACACAACCCGGGGCTTCAGGAACTCGCACTGCGCTTGGCCGGCACCGGCGACAAAGCGGGGCGAAAGCGCCTGATGCTGGAGTTTCCGACCGCGGCCGTCGCGGTGATCGACTTCGACGCGGCACGCTGGAGCGCGATCGGCTCCGGCACCGGTCGCCTGGATCGGTTCGTCGCGCCGAAGGATCTCGACATCGACGATTGATTCCGGGCGGCCCGCAGTGGGAGCGGCTGCGCCAAGCGCGCGCGGTTGAACGGGTGCGGGCGGATCGAACCCTTGCCGTTGGATCGAACCCTTGCCGTCGGATTGAACCCTTGCCGTCCACCGCTCGTTTCACCCGTCCCCGGCAAGCTTCGCAGATCCCGTGCTCCTTACCACGCTTCTCGTTCTCACAACGTTGCTGCCGGGCCTCGAAGGGCCGGTGCGAAGCGTGTCGAAGAATGTCGCGGACTTGAGCGCTCGTTTGGCGCCACCTCCACGCGTCCTTCCGGTATACGAGGCTGAGACGCGCGTCGTTTCCAACTGGCAGTTCGAGGCCGGGGCCAGCCTCCAGCCGACGTCCCTCGCGCTCGTCGCGCGCTACGCCAGCGCAGCCCCCCCCTTTGTGGCGCGCTGTGTCAAGCTGAACAACTACTGGTGCATCAAGCGCGCGCGCTGGTCCGGCGAGATCGGCGGTGACACCGAGGGGCATACGGGCTTCGCGACCGCCAGTGATGGGGCAGACGCCGCTGCGCAGTTACTGCGTCGTTACTATCGCGAATACGGACGCCGTACGGCACTCTCGATCGTAAGACGCTGGGCGCCGGCGGAATGTCGGATCGGCGGCGCTCCTCTTGCTGGACGTGTACCATCGACCAAGGTCGCCACCGACCTCGCACCGCGCGGCATCAATCGAACGCTGCGGGCCCGGTTCCTGGCCCGGCATCCGCGCGGTGGCGCGTCGCGGCACGCCAATACCAGTCGAGGCGGCCCGCTCCGCGTCCAGCCCTGGTCCCCCCTGGCTCGGATGGCCCGTCCGAAAGCGCCACAAAGCGGCTTATTGGTCAGGCACTCCGAGCTTCTCGTTAAGCCCTCCACCCTGATTGCAAGGCCATCGGTCCTGCTCGTGGAGCCCACTGCCGTTCTCGGTCAGTCTGTGCCTGGCAACAGGGCGCTGGAGAAGGGGGCGATGAAGAAGAAGGCACACCTGACACCGGTTTCTCCATCCCGTGTCGCGTCGGATATTGGGCTGCAAGAGCGTTTCGTGATCGAATCTGCTCAGCTGCCGCCAATCGTGGCAGGCTCTAACCTCCTGGATCTCAGCCCGCCCACACCGCTTTGCGGGAACGATGAGACGCGGATACGGAACTATGCCGCTCGGATCGCCGCAAGCGTCGGCCTGAAGGTCGAAGACGACCTCAAGCTGTTCGGTCCCGAGGGGCAGCCGCTGATCAATCTGCAGGCTGTCATGCTCGCCATGTCGAGCGTCGAACTTGGAACTCTGCGTGCCAGCCCAACCCTGGTCGGGGCTGCCATCGCTCGCATGAACGTGAATACACGCTCGGCAATTGCGGTCTCGCCGCCCTGACCATACGAGCAACCGGGACCGTCTTCTCGCGGAGCCTTGCGCTGATCGGGTCCGGCCGCCACCTCAACGCCACGCTCGGCGCTTTCTTCGCATCGCCGTCTCAGGAAGCACCGTTACGCCATGAACAGGTTGCCATGAACAGCTTTGCCGCGCGCGCGGGTTCCGCGGTCAAGGCCTTCGCCGAAGCGTCGAGTGATCTTCTGATCCAGCCGACCCTTCGGCTCGGCGTCACCGGACTGGCGCGTTCGGGCAAGACCGTGTTCACGACCGCGCTGATCCATCATCTCGTGGAAGCGCATGCGTTGCCCGCCTTCGCGCCCGCGCATGAAGGGCGGCTGCGCCGGGCGCGCCTGGTGCCTCAACCGGACGACGATATCCCGCGCTTCCCCTACGAGGAGCATTACGCAGCGCTGACCGAGCAGCGCCTGTGGCCCCGCTCCACCGACCGGATCAGCCAGTTCCGTCTGGCCATCGAGTACGAGCGCGCAGGCTCCTGGCGTTCCGGGCCGGGGACGTTGATGCTCGACGTGGTGGATTATCCGGGAGAATGGCTCCTCGACCTTGCGCTGATCGACCAGACCTACACCGCCTGGTCACGGGCGACGATTGCGGGCACACGGCGCAGTGGACGTGCCGCGATGGCTGGACCCTGGCTCGAAACCCTCAAGGGCCTCGATCCACTGGCGCCCCTCGACGAGGTCGTGGCCGAGCATGCCAGCACAGCCTTCAAGACCTATCTGTCAGCCTTACGGGCTGGCCCCGAAGCGGTCGCGACCACGCCGCCAGGACGGTTCCTCATGCCGGGCGACTTGGCAGGTTCGCCGGCGCTGACCTTCGCGCCGCTCGACCGTCTCCCGGAGACCTTGCCTTCCGACAGCCTCGCCGGGCTGATGGAACGTCGCTTCGAGGCCTATAAGGCGAAGGTGGTGGAGCCGTTTTTCCGGAATCACTTCCAGCGTGTCGATCGCCAGATCGTCCTGGTCGACGTGCTTGCCGCGGTCGACGCCGGGCCGGCGGCCCTCGCCGAACTGGAGGAAGCGCTGGACTCAGTGCTGCTCAGCTTCCGCATCGGTCGCAACACCATCCTGTCGCGCCTGTTCGCGCCCCGAGCCGAGCGTATCCTGTTCGCCGCGACCAAGGCGGATCATCTGCATCAGACCAGCCATGACCGGCTCGACGCGTTGTTGCGGCTCCTGGTGTCGCGTGCGATGCGGCGAACCGAGGCGGCCGGCGCCCGGGTCGGGACGGTGGCACTGGCTTCCGTCCGGGCCACGCGGGAGACGACAATCCACGATGGCGACGAGAAACTCCGCGCGGTATCCGGGACACCAGAAGCTGGCGAAACGGTCGGCGACGACGTTTTCGACGGCCTGAGTGAAGCGGCGATCTTTCCGGGGGAACTGCCGCAGCGGCCGGAAGCGGTCCTGGAAGGCGCAGTACCACCGGGTTCTCTGCGCTTCCCCCGGTTTCGACCACCCTTGGTGAAGGCCGATGCCCTCGGCCGGCCCGGTGACCTTCCGCAGATCCGCCTGGATCGTGCCATGCAGTTCCTCATCGGCGACAAGCTCGCTTAACGCTCGCCAGGATGCCCCGCCATGAGTTTGACCCAACGTCCCCGCGCCTTCCGAATTCCGTCCTCGACGACGGTCGTCGCGGACGAGGGCGCGGTGCCACCGCCACCGCACGTACGGATCGTCGACGAGCCGTTCGAGATCGTGGAGGCGGCCGATGGTGTCGCGGTGCCGGTGGCACCACGGAGCCGGGCTCCGTGGCTCAGCCTGCTCCTGGTCGCTCTCGGTGGCCTCGTCTCCTTAGGGGTCGGCCTCTCGGTCGAGCGCATGATCGCCGATCTGTTCAGTGCTGCACCCTGGCTTGGCGGCGTGGCTCTGGTTCTGCTGGCGATCGCCGCGGTCGCGTTCCTGGCCATCTTCGCCCGCGAACTCTCCGGCATCTGGCGAGAGCGGCAGATCGAGCGGGTTCGGGCCAAGGCCGTCGCTGCCATCGCCACGCGCGATCATTCCTCGGCTCAGGCCGTGGTGCGCGACCTGTCGGCGCTCTACGCCGATCGCAGCGCTCTGAACGCCGGCAGGATTCGGCTCGATACGTTGGGCGACGCCATTCTCGATGTGGACGATCGGATCGGCCTTGCCGAGCACGAGCTGCTCGCCCCCCTCGACCGACAGGCGCGCAATGCCATCGCATCAGCCGCGAAGCAGGTCTCGGCGGTGACGGCTCTGAGCCCGCGCGCCATCGTCGACGTCGCCTTCGTGGTTTTCGCCGCCGTCCGTCTTCTGCGCCGTATCGCAACGATTTATGGCGGGCGGCCCGGATTCCTGGGATTCCTCCGGCTCGCCCGTTCAGCATTCGCGCATCTCACTGTGACGGGCGGCATGGCCGTTGGCGAAAGTATGGTCCAGCAAGTGCTCGGCCTCGGCATCGCGGCCCGCGTATCGGCGAAACTGGGCGAGGGAGTTCTCAACGGATTGATGACCGCCCGCTTCGGCCTCGCCGCTATGGCGGTGTGTCGGCCTCTGCCCTTCGTTCGGGAAGCGCCGCCGCGCCTGACCGACGTGGCCGGCGAATTGCTCAGACCCCTCGCTGAATCCGAGAAGCCCTGAACATCAGAGGGATTTCAGGAAACCGGCGAGCCGCATCAGGCCTTCCGGCCATGGGCCATGTCCGCTGGCGACATTGATGTGGCCCGACTCGCCGGCATCGACGACCACCGAGCCCCAGGCATAGGCGAAATCCTCGGCCCGCTCGTATCTACAGTACGGGTCGTTTCGACTGGCAACCACAAGCGATGGGAAGGGAAGGGGCTCACGCGGAACGGGCGCGAAAGCCGTGACACTGGTGGGAAGGTTCGGCGTCGTCTCCACGTCCGGAAACGCGACCAGAAGGGCTCCACGAACGACACCGGGTCTGAAATGCGGTGACGCCTGAACGGCTGCGACGACACCCAGACTGTGAGCGATCAGAATCACGGGACGAACTGCCGCATTCACGGCCTCCACGATCCGCGCGCGCCAAGCGTCGGGATCCGGGTGATTCCAGTCGTCCTGTACGATGATCCGCCCCGTTGAGAGCCGGTCCGCCCACCGCGCCTGCCAATGGTCGTCTTCGGACCCCGCATAGCCGGGCAGGATCAAAATTTCGCAATCGGCAATCTTCATGCAGTCAGTCGATAGTGGCTCTGCGAAGCGGCGTCGAGCCGAGATGCAGGCCCCCCCGACCGATTGCGTCACATCATGTCTCAAACGAAGACGAGGACAGCGCCAAGCGGCACTGTCCTCGTCTGAGGTTTAGAAGCGCGCCCGACGATCAGTTCGGCGCTGAGGTCCGATCGTGAGGGGTCGCCGAAGGGGTCTGATCACCCGCGCTGGCACGCTGGACGGCGGCATTCAAGTTTTCAGGATCGAGTGCGCTCGCGACGAATTCGCGGCCGCGGTGGGTTACGTCACGGGCGTAACGCAGTCCCTGGTCGCGGACCTCATCCGCCCAGGGGCCGACATTCTGGTCCTCAGTCCGGGTTCGCGGCAGCAAGGCTCCGATCAGGAGGCCAGCTGCAAGGCCGACGACGCCGACGAGAAGGGGATTCTCCGCCACGAAGTCCTCGACTGCAGACTTGCCGTCCTGGAGGCGAGCATTGCTCCGATCGCTCAAATCATTGACCCGGCGAAGTCCTTCCCGGTGCGTTTCCGAAGCCCATCCCCGTGCATCATCGTACACGTCCGAGGCGCGCTCCCGAAGATCCTTTGCGGTGTCCGACAGACGATCGCGGGTGTCGCTCGCCGCGGTGGCAGCCCGATCCCGAAGGTCGCTTGCCCGCGCTGCGGCTTCGTCCGCCATGGACCCTTCATTGAAGCCACCCGTATGGATACTGTGAGTCTGGGTTCCCGTGTGATGGCTCGGGCTCGGGATGTCGTGCAAAGATCCTTCCGTTTGATGGCCGCGCGGCATCCCTGCGGCGAGAGCGATATCATCCGGAAGCGAACGATGCTGGTCGCCGGGTTTCTGGGTCGAACTCATGGGAAACTCCTGATGGTCGGCGATGGTCTCTGAGGATCGGGTCACGGTGCCCACGAGGAGCAGATCAGCGTGATCCTTGGCTCAGGACCTCAGATCTGCGTTTCGCTCGACAGGGAATGGGCCGGGCGCTGTGTCGGAAGGTCGGGATCGTAGACGCGGTCGGCTCCGGTCTTCGTGACCGGAAGACCTTCGACGGCGAGGCGTCCCCGCCGACGCACCGCCGGGGCGGTCTGGTTCGTCGACATCCGGTGGAGCAACCAACCGATTCCGGCTGCAATCAGTAGAACCGGGACCGGATTGCGCCGCACGGCTTCGAGTGCGCCATCATAGGCACCGCTCAGAGGAGTCTGCCGGGCATTGCCCAGCATCTCGTCGACGATGCTGGAGACCGATAGTCTGTCCTGGATCTGATCGATCGTTTGATCGAGGCGAGCCCGGCTCGCTTCGATATCCTTCTCGAGGTCGTTCAACGACTCGGTCATCCTGATACCCTTTCGGACAAGGTGCGGGCATCCTGGCGGACCTGACGGGAGGTACGAACGGGCGCGAGGGTCGACAGGGACATCGCGTTCTTGCCGAACAGAGCGAGAGCGACGGCCACGATCAGCAGGACGCCGCCAACGATAAGTGCCGCGAGGGCTTCCGATTGCACGACGGTGGCCAGCCATTTCACGAGCGCGTCCACTAGGACGAACAAGGCGACGACCCCAAAAACGGCGGCGCCGACCAGGAGTCCGAGCCCGATGAAGAGCGCGCGGACATTGCTCGTCATCTCGTTTCGGAAGAGGGCGATCTCCTTCCGAGCCAGTTCATTCGTTTCGCGCAGGGCATCGCCGATGAGGCCCTGGATACTGGATTGCGGACCGGTGGTCATATCCCGAACCTCAAAGTCGATGGTGCGTCGGGTAGGTTTCGTTCAGGGGCGCAGCGCTCGTCGATTTAATGAAGCGCGCGACCACGAAACCGGTCAGGAAGGTGGCGACCGCCACCGCGACGGGAGAGCGGCGAGCGAACGCCTCAGCGTCCTCGTAGAACTCCGAGAAGCTGCGCTCCTCGATCGACGCTCCCAGGTGTTCCAGTCCGTCTGCGGCGCTGTCGAAGAAGGCGCGGATGTTGGGCTGAGCCTCGAAGGTCTTGCTCGACTCCCGCACGGACTTGGCGAGGTCCGTGACCGAACGGGCGGCGTCGCCTTTGCGCTGATCGACGTAGTCAGTGGCATGGGAACGGGCGGCATCGACGAAGCTGCGTCCGCGCTCGGCGGCGACGTCTGCGATCCCCTCGACATCGCCGCGCAGCGCTTTCCAGTCGGCCGTCGGGTTCACCGGCTCCGCACCCGTTGAGGGCCCTGGGGATTGATTTGCGGTCACGGAGACACTCCTCGGCACGGGTTGGGCAGATTACCAATTTGCCACGGTTCAACAGCCTCGGGAGAGGCAGGGTTCCGCTCTTCGTAACACCCTCGACAGCAAGAGCCTCAGCCGCCGTTCAGGTCGAACTCGCTAAACCGTCTAAGCTTGACCGTCGTAAACCGGCGGTCATGCATCTTATGCGCCGAAAGGCATCGCTGATCAGGGCGAGGTGAGGTTCAAGCTGCCGTTGTTCGCCGTGAACCCGAGGCATTCAGGCCTTGACCCAGATGCATCGAACGCGCTTGGCTGCATCGACGGATCGCGCTTGGCTTCCGCGCGTTCACCCAATGTATCATTTCGGTCGAACGCGCTTGTGCGTAAGACCCGTGAGGACCGGAGCCGGCTTCGTGGCACGTCTCGTCATCGTATCGAACCGCGTTGCAATCCCCGAGGAAGGGGGCAAGGCTGTGGCGGCCGGTGGTCTCGCCGTCGCCGTCAAGGAAGCGTTCACCGCTTACGAGGGGTTGTGGTTCGGCTGGAGCGGAAACGTCGTCGAGAACCCTTCGAGTGAGCCGACCCTGATCGACCGGGGGCATATCAGTTACGCCGTGGTCGATCTGTCACCCCAAGACCATCGCGAGTATTACAGCGGTTTCGCCAACCGCGCCCTTTGGCCGATCATGCACTACAGGCTCGGCCTGGGTGCATTCTCGCGCTCGGATTACGCTGGCTATCAGCGGGTCAATCGCATCTTCGCGCGCGCCCTGGCCAATCTCGTGGAGCCCGATGACATCATCTGGGTGCACGATTATCATCTTCTCCCCCTGGCTTCGGAACTACGTGGCCTCGGGATCGCAAATCCCATCGGCTACTTCCACCACATTCCCTGGCCGGCGGCCGACGTGTTCAACACGCTGCCGGCGAGCGGCGATCTGTTGCGCGGGATCGCCGATTACGATCTCATTGGCTTGCAGACCGATCCCGACGTCCACAACCTGACGCGTAATCTCATCGACGAACTCCGGGCGATTCCCCTCGGCGGCGGCTCGCTGATGGTGGATGGACGCCGTACCCGAATCCGCAGCTTCCCGATCGGCATCGATGTCGCTGGGTTCAAGGAAGCTGCCGAGAACGCCGGGTCGAACCGCACGGTTCGCGAAACGATGGCTGGATTGCGGACGCGAAAGCTTCTGATCGGCGTCGATCGGCTCGATTATTCGAAGGGCGTGCCTGAGCGAATGGAGGCCGTCGATCGGTTCTTCGCTTCCAACCCCGATCAGCGCGGTAACGTGGTCTATCTGCAGATCACGCCGAAATCTCGGACTGAAGTCCCCGAGTACGAAGATCTCAGCAGAGAGGTGAACGAGACCGTCGGGCACATCAACGGAACCCTCGGTGAGCCGAACTGGACGCCGATCCAGTACGTCACCAAGGCCTATCCGCGCCCTGTCCTGGCGGGCCTCTATCGTGCGGCGCGGGTCGGGCTGGTGACGCCGATGCGCGATGGCATGAACCTTGTCGCCAAGGAATACGTCGTCGCTCAGACCGAGGAGGATCCTGGCGTCCTCGTGCTGTCGAAATTTGCCGGTGCCGCGCGACAGTTGCCCGAGGCTCTTCTGGTCAATCCCTACGACCGGTTCGAGGTGGCGGAAGCGATCCGGACGGCGCTCTACATGCCGCGTGGCGAGCGTCTGGAGCGGTGGAAGCCGATGTTGGAGCGCATGACGCGCGAGGATGTCGATTGGTGGGCCCGCAACTTCATGGTGGAGCTCGAGAATTTTCGGACGATCGAGCGTGAGCCACCTCGCACGGCGGCCGCTGCGGAATGATCATCCGGCGTCGTCCTTCGGCGCCTTGAACCCGGGACGGCACCAACTTCTTGATGGCTACGGATAACATGATCGGCGTCGAAGACGGCGTGCCGGCGCCGTTCGGCGCCCATTTCGATGGGCGCGGCGTCAATTTCGCGCTCTTCTCGCAGCACGCGACAGCCGTCGATCTCTGCTTGTTCGACCACGGCGAACGCCATGAGACGCGCCGCATCCGCTTGCCCTGTCGAACGGACGACGTCTGGCACGGCTACCTGCGCGGCGTCTTCCCCGGGCAACTCTATGGCTACCGCGTCCACGGACCCTGGGACCCGGCGAACGGTCATCGGTTCAATCCCGCCAAATTGCTGCTCGATCCCTATGCGCGGGACATTCAGGGACGAATCCGCTGGCACGATTCGCTCTACGGCCACCGGCGGGGGGTTCAGCGGCCCGACCAGATCGATCGACGCGACAGCGCGGCGTTCATGCCCCGGGGTATCGTGACACCGCCGGAAGTTCCCGACCTCGCCGTCAGCCCAGTCCGGCGACCCTTGTCGCAGACCGTCATCTACGAAGCGCACGTCAAGGCCCTCACTCAGACCCACCCGGACGTTCCGGAAGCGGCGCGGGGTACCTACGCGGCCCTGGCCCACCCGGCGATCATCGAGCATCTGCTGAAGCTCGGCGTCACGGCGATCGAGTTGCTGCCGATCCAGGCCTTCGCCGACGATCGGTTCCTGGTGGAAAAGGGGTTGGTCAACTTCTGGGGCTACTCGCCGCTGAACTACTTCGCTGCAGACCCGCGCTATCGCGGGCCAGCCGGCATCGGGGGCCTGCGCGCCGCCATCCGGGAACTCGCAGCCGCCGAGATCGAGGTGATCCTCGATGTCGTCTACAATCACACGGCGGAGGCCGATCACAGCGGCCCGTCCCTGTCGTTCCGCGGCGTCGACAACGCCAGCTACTACAAACTCGATCCGAGCAATCCTCGCGACACACTCGATTGCACCGGGTGCGGCAATACCCTGGACCTCGACCATCCGCGCGTCATGCAGTTGGTCCTCGATTCCCTGCGCCATTGGGTGACCGCTTACGGGGTTGCGGGCTTCCGTTTCGATCTCGCGAGCAGCTTGGCGCGCAACCCGCATGATTTCAGCGCAAAGGCCGCCTTCTTCCAGGCCGTCGCCCAGGACCCGATCCTGGCGCACGTCAAGATGATTGCAGAACCCTGGGACATCGGTGCCGGCGGCTATCAGCTCGGTGGTTATCCCCGAGGCTGGAGCGAGTGGAATGACCAATTCCGCGATAGCATCCGGGGTTTCTGGCGTGGGGATCGCGGAACGCTCGCAAAAGTCACACAGGGACTCTCCGGTTCACGCGAGATCTTCGCCGCCTCCGGTCGCTGGCCCCTCGCCAGCATCAACTTCGCGGCGTCCCATGACGGCTTCACCCTGGCGGATGTCGTCGCCTACGAGGAGAAGCACAACCTCGCGAATGGCGAGGACAACCGTGACGGACACGGGCATAACCTCTCTCGCAACTACGGAGTCGAGGGTGGAACTGACGATCTTGCCATTCTCAACCTGAGGAACCGCCAGAAGCGCAATCTCCTGGCGATGGTGTTCCTGGCTCAGGGTGTTCCAATGCTGCTGATGGGCGACGAGCGATCCCGCAGCCAAGGCGGCAACAACAATGCCTATGCGCAGGACAACGCCACCAGCTGGATGGATTGGGAGACCGATCCCGACCCGAGCCTCGCCACGTTCATCGGCAACCTGACACGGCTTCGCCGGGAGCAACCGGCGCTTCGCCGTCGGGCCTATCTCACCGGTGCGTTCACCGAGAGCGAATCCCTGCGCGACGTTCACTGGCTCGCGCCCCAGGGGGCAGAAATGGGGGATCAGGATTGGGTCGACCCTGAGCGCCAAACATTCGGGATGCAGATCGGCAATGATCTACCGCAGGCCGATCGGCTCCTGATCCTGGTGAACGCGGCCGATACGCCGTGCGACTTCACCTTGGCGCCGGTCATCGGCGGGCCGTGGACCCTGATCTTCGATACCACCCGTCAGGCTGGGTCCGTGCCCGCCGGACAGCCCCTGTTCCCAGTCGGCGCCGGCGTCCACCTCGAGGCTCAGGCGGTCTACGTTCTGCGGGCCCGCCCGGCATCGGCTTACCGGACTTAGGTCGGACAGCCGTCTTCTCGGCACAACTTTTGACCGGCGGAGCCAGTGAGGCACCGATTCCGACCGCCTCTGCTCTGGGCTCCGGCCTACCTGCAGAGAGGTCTCAGACGCTCATGCGCCGGAAAGCTGTGACGTCTTGCGCTTCTGCGGTGACGCACCCCACCGCCGCTGCGGCGCCGAAATTTCGATTCCTGCGCAGCCACTGAAGAGGCGCGGGCGCGGTCATCCGCAGACCCTGATGGTCTACCAACCGGTGCGGCGCACAAGAGATCGATGCCAGATGGTTGTCGCTTCCGGGCCACGCTTCGTCGCGCGGTCGAAGCCGAAGGGAACAAGAGGCGGCGGCCCGGCTTCTGCAAGGTGCGACGGACGCTCACTGACCCCTGGCGAACGCGAGACACGGAAGATGACAGTCTGATGCGGCGCGCCCACAGCATGGCCTTCGGCAGCGAAGTGATGAAGGATGGCGTCCGGTTTGCCCTGTGGGCGCCGACGGCGAAGGACGTGGCCCTCGTCCTGGACGGAACAGATCACGCGATCCCGGATGCTGGCGAGGGATGGCGTGAAGTGACGGTGCCGGGGACGCGAAGCGGCGCGCGATACGGCTACCGCATCGATGGCGACCTCGTGGTGCCGGATCCTGCATCGCGTTTTCAACCGGACGACGTTTCGGGGCTGAGCGAGGTCATCGACCCGCGAGCTTATGAATGGACCGATTCCGACTGGACCGGACGTCCGTGGGAAGAGGTGGTCCTGTACGAGGTGCATGTGGGCACCGCGACCCCCGAGGGCACTTATGCGGCCCTTGAAGCCAAGCTCGACGATTTGCGCGACCTCGGCGTCACGGCGATCGAGCTTCTGCCGCTCGCCGACTTTCAGGGCACGCGAAACTGGGGCTACGACGGTGTGCTCCCCTATGCACCGGACGGTGTTTACGGTCGTCCGGAAGATCTTAAGCGTCTGATCGACAAGGCCCACAGTCTTGGCCTGATGGTGTTTCTGGATGCGGTGTACAACCACTTCGGCCCGACCGGGAACTATTTGAACGCCTACGCGAAGACGTTCTTCACCGAGCGCCATCAAACCCCGTGGGGCGCGGGAATCAACTTCGACGGTGAGACGAGCGGTCGTGTGGTCCGCGACTTCTTCATCGAGAATTCAATCTATTGGCTGGAAGAGTTACACTTCGACGGCCTGCGCTTCGATGCCGTTCACGCCATTCTCGATGATTCCGATAAGCATTTCATCGGGGAGCTCGCGGAGACCATTCGCGCTCGACTTCCAGGGCGTCACATTCACCTGGTGCTGGAGAACGAGGCCAACCAGGCCCGGTGGCTGGAGCGGAACGCCGATGGGCAGCCGATCCAGCACACTGCCCAATGGGCCGACGACCTTCATCATTGCTGGCACGTGCTGCTGACCGGTGAGGATGCCGGCTACTATGCCAGCTTTGCCGACAAGCCGGTGGCGCATTTGGCTCGCTGCCTGTCAGAGGGCTTCGCCTATCAGGGGGAGCCGTTCCCGACACTCGACAATCACCCGCGCGGCGAGCCGTCCGCTCACCTGCCTCCCTCGGCCTTCGTCACCTTCCTGCAAAACCACGATCAGGTCGGTAATCGGGCGTTGGGCGAACGTCTCAACACTCTCTGCGACCCTGAAAAGCTTGCGCTTGCCCGGGCTGGGCTGTTGCTCAGCCCCCAGATTCCCATGCTGTGGATGGGCGAGGAGTGGTCGGCGACGGCTCCATTCCTGTTCTTCGTCGATTTCGCGCCGGACGAAGACCTGAACAAAGCCGTCCGCGAGGGGCGGCGTCGGGAGTTCAAGAGCTTTGCAGCCTTTGCCGACGATACGTCGGTGATTCCCGATCCGACGGAGGAAAAGACCTTCACGGATTCCCGCATCGATTGGGCCGAGCGTTCCCAGCCTCCGCATCGCGCTGTGCTCGCGGACACGCGAAACCTCCTCCAGATCCGCCATCAATCCGTCGTGCCTCTCACCAAAACCCGCTACCTCGGTGCCGAAGTGACGCTCCCTCGGCCTGACGTCGTCGACTGCACGTGGAGATACGAGGGTGGCTTCCTGCGGTTCGTCGCCAATGTGGGGACGGACGACTTCGCGGCGGAGCGCAATGGCGGCCAGGTCATCTGGTCGAGCGGGACCGGAAACGGATCGATCGAACTCCCGTCGTGGACGGGTGTCTTCCTGACGGGTGTGAAGTGATGAGCCGCGACCTCGAACGCCTCGCCGACCTCGTCGGCGTCGCCGCCGGCTACACCGATGCCTTCGGACAGCCCGTCGACACATCGATCGAAGTTCGGCGCGGCATGATTGCGGCCCTGGGTTTCCCGGTTGGGTCTGACGCGGAGATCGCCGCGAGCCTTGCCGACGTCGAGGCCGTGCGCCGTGGCTTGATCCCGCCATTGATACCCGCGGAGGCACGCCGCGCTGCCAATGTGCCGATCCAAGTGCAAGGTGCCGCCGGAACATTGTCCTGGCGCCTCGAAGATGAGCGAGGACATCACCGCGAGGGTCGCGTCGCCGTCACGGGTCCGAGCTTCGAGCTGCCTCCCCTGACGCCCGGCTATCACCGTCTGAGCGTTCATCTCGGCGACCATCGGGCCGAGTCCTGGGTGATCTCTGCGCCGCAGCGATGCTGGCGTCCCCGGGCTTACGCAGACGAGGGCGCGCGGGACTGGGGACTGGCGGCGCAACTCTACGGATTGCGATCCCCCCACAATCTCGGGATCGGGTCCTACGTCGATGCCGGGCGCGCAGCGCGCGACGCCGGACTGCGGGGTGCCTCGTTCCTGGGGCTCAGCCCCGTGCATGCGTTGTTCGCGACGGATCGCACCAAGATATCGCCCTACTCCCCGTCGTCGCGGCTGTTTCTTGAGACTCTCTTCATCGAGCCCGGCGCGCTTCCGGGCTTCGTCGGGTCGAAGGCTGCGGAACTGCTTGCGTCGATGGCGGACCGGGTCGAGGCCCTGCGCGAAGCCAAGCTCGTCGAACATGCGGGCATCTGGGGCGTCCTTTCCCCGGTCCTGCGCGCTCTTTGGCAGGAATCGGCGGCGCGCGACGGTACGGACGCCCGGTTCGCAGCCTTCCGTGCGGCGGGAGGCAAGGACCTCGAAGCGCATGGGACCTTCGAAGCTCTCGCCGAGCATTATCAGGCGGACGGTGCTCAATGGCTCGGAGACTGGCCTGAGGAGATGCGCCGGAACGGCACCGAGGCGGTGCGCGCCTTCGCGGCCGAGCGGGCGGACGCGGTCACCTATCATATCTGGCTGCAATATCTGGCGGATCGGCAGCTCGAAGACGCCGCCAACGCGGCACTCGCCACCGGCATGCGCCTGGGACTCTACCGGGACCTCGCCGTCGGCGCCGATCGCGGCGGCTCCGAGATCTGGTCGCATCCCGAGCGTTTCGCCAACGGCGTGTCGATCGGTGCGCCGCCGGATCTCCTTGCTCCGAAGGGCCAGGATTGGGGCTTGCCTGCCTTCCATCCGTTGGAGATGGAGCGTGACGGGCTCGCCGCCTTCCGTGCGCTGGTGGTGGCGAACATGCGCCATGCCGGCGCGATCCGCATCGATCACGCTTTCCAGCTCGCGCGTCTGTTCCTGATCCCGGTGGGACGTTCGGCGAAGGAGGGCGCGTATGTCACCATGCCGTTCGAGCCGATGCTCGCCGTCCTGCGCCTGGAGAGCCATCGGGCCAAGTGCCTCGTCATCGCCGAGGATCTCGGTACGGCCCCGGAGGGGTTCTCCGACGCACTGATGCTGGCTGGCATCCTGAGCTATCGTATCCTCGCCTTCGAGCGGGAGGAGGGTGGTCGCTTCAAGCCGCCGGCTGCCTACCCGCGCGACGCCCTGACGGCGATCACCACCCATGACCTACCGACCTTTGTCGGTTGGTGGCGGGGTGTCGATACCGATACACGGCAGTCCCTGGGCCTGTACGATTCCGAGCGCGCCGACGCTGAGCGTCGCGAGCGCGTGGAGGAGCGCGCCCGTCTGACGGAAGCTCTTGCCGGCGAGCAGTTGCTCCCGAGCTACGATCCGCCCGAGGCGGCACCCTTCGAGGCGGCTGCGCGCTATCTCGGCCGCGCGCCATCGATGCTGACGGCCGTGCAGTACGAGGACGTCGTCTCAGAACTGTCCCAGGCCAATGTCCCAGGCTCCACCGAGGGCTACCCCAATTGGCGGCGCAAGCTCGATCGCACGTTGGAGAGCATCGCGGCGCCGGGCGGCCCGCTGGCGAAGCTCGCGGCTTCGCTCTCGGCCGAGGAACGCGGCCCTCGGTCCGGTGCCGCACGGCTTGCCTCCGCACCACCGCGCGCGACCTACCGCCTCCAGTTTCACAAGGACTTCACGTTCGCGGACGCGGAGAAGATCGTCCCCTACCTCGCCAAACTCGGTATCAGCCACGTCTACGCGTCGCCGATCCAGAAGGCGCGTCCCGGCTCGACGCATGGATACGACATCGTCGATCATTCGACGATCAACCCGGAACTCGGTGGAGAAGAGGGGTTCGCACGGTTCAGCGACGCCCTGCACGGTGCCGGCCTGAAGCTCCTTCTCGATATCGTGCCGAACCACATGGGCGTTGGCGGTGCGGACAATCCCTGGTGGCTATCGGTGTTGGAATGGGGTGGCCTCTCACCCTCGGCCGAAGCGTTCGACATCGATTGGTCGCGCCTCGGTGCCAAGAACAAGCTCGTGGTGCCCTTCCTGGGCGACCGCTACGGCGAGGCCCTGGAGAAGGGAACGCTGGAGCTGAAGTTCGACGCCGACAAGGGCGCGTTCAGCATCTGGCATTACGAGCACGAATTCCCGATCTGCCCGTTGCAATACCCGACGATCCTGAATCGGTCGCTGGCGGCGCTGGGTGATATCGAGGATGCGGCGGCCCTGGAGGTTCTCGGGATCTCCGAACGTCTGCGCCTGATGGGCGAGGAGACCAACGACGAACGCCGTCGCGCCTTCCCGGCGGAAGCCGAAGAACTGAAGGAACGCCTCGTCGAGGCCGTCGAAGCCTCTCCGGCCATCGCGGCGGCCATCGGGCGAACCCTGAAGCTGCTGAACGGCGCCAAAGGCCACCCGGACAGCTTCGGTCCGCTGCACCGGCTGCTGGAGCATCAATCCTTCCGGCTCGCCCATTGGCGAATCGCGGCCAGCGACATCAATTACCGCCGTTTCTTCGACGTGAACGGTCTCGCGGGTCTCCGCGTCGAGAAGTCCGACGTGTTCCAGCGCTCGCACGAAACCATTTTCCGCCACATCGCGGCCGGACGCATCGACGGATTGCGCATCGATCACATCGACGGCCTCGCGGACCCTCTCGGATACGCCCGTGCCCTCCAGGCCGCCATCGGACCCGGCTTCTACGTGGTGGTCGAGAAGATTCTCGAGCCCGGAGAGCGCCTGCGCCCGTGGCCCGTGGCCGGCACCACCGGATACGACGTGCTCAACCATCTCGACGGCATCCTCGTCGACCAGGGCAAGCGCGCCGAAATTCGTAAGCTCTACGAGAGCCGGACGCAGTTCGACGAGCCGTACAAGTTCATGCTTCGGGCGGCGAAAGCGGAAATCCTGGAGATCAGCTTCGCCTCCGAGCTCGAGGTGATGACGTCCGATCTCAAGGCCGTGGCGGATGCCGACCGCCGCACCCGTGATTTCTCGGTCAACGCGATCCGCCGGGCGCTGATCGAGATCATCGCCCGCTTCCCGACCTATCGCAGCTACCTGCCCGGCGACCTCGACGAGAGCGATGTCGAGGACGAGGACGTCCGCCTGATCGAGACGGCCGTGAAGAAGGCTAAGCGCTGGAGCGCCCTGCCGGACCGCTCGGTCCACGACTTCGCCGCAGACGCCATGCTCGGACGCATCGACGTGACGGGGCCGGGTCGGCCCGATCCCGAGGTGATCCTGCGCTTCCGCCGTCGCTTCCAGCAGCTCACCGGTCCGGTCATGGCGAAGAGCCTGGAGGACACGCTGTTCTATCGCTTCGCCGAACTGCTCGCTCTCAACGAGGTCGGCGGCGACCCGGGCGAGTACGGTATCGATGCCGAGCACTTCCATGCGCTTCAGGCCGCGCGGGCTCGCGACTGGCCGAACGCGATGATCACCACCGCAACCCACGACACCAAGCGTGGCGAGGACGCCCGGTCGCGTCTGCTCGCCCTGTCGGAACTACCCGAGGACTGGGCTGCGGCCTGGGACATCTGGACGACGCTTGCCCAACCGAATCTCACCGTGATCGACGAGGAAGCGGTGCCCGATGCCAACGATCAGTGGATGTTCTTCCAAGCCATTCTCGGAGCATGGCCGCTCGAACTTTTGGAACACGACGATGCCGGCGCCATCGAGGACTTCCGAAGCCGCCTGGACGCCTACGCCGAGAAGGCGCTTCGGGAATCGAAGCGTCGATCGAGCTGGGTCAACGTCGATGAAGGGTACGAGGGGGCCGTCCACGCTCTCTTCGCCAAGCTGATCGCGCCCGGCTCTGCCTTCCTGACACAGATGCGCCCCTTCGCCGGTCGTCTGGCCCACCTCGGCATGATCGCCGGTCTGGGGCGGACCATTCTGAAGGTGACGCTGCCCGGCCTCCCGGATACCTACCAGGGCACGGAGTTCTGGGACTTCTCCTTCGTCGATCCCGATAATCGCCGCCCGGTGGACTATCCGGCCCTGTCCCGTGCGCTCGATCAGGAGACATCGGCGGTCGACCTGTTGGCGCATTGGCCGGACGGGCGCGTCAAGCAGGCGACGCTCGCCAAACTGCTGATGGACCGTACCGCGCGTCCGAGCTTCTACGCGGATGCCGATTATCAGGCGATTCAGAGTTCGGGCCCCCGTGCGGATCATGTCATCGCATTCATACGTTCCGATGCGACAACGGGGGAGGGTGACCTTGTGGTCGCCATCCCGCGCCTGATTGCGGGGTTCGTCGGCGATGCGGTTTGGTCGAGCGAGCCTTTTGCCGGCACGAGCCTTTCGGTGACGCCGGGATCGGCCTGGGTCGATCTCGTGACAGGTGACGAGATCGTCTCGGACGACGGCCGGATCGAACTCGGACGGGCCTTTGCGCGTCTGCCCTACGCGGTCCTGAAGCGGACCCGCTAAGGATCGATTCAGTGCGTCCCGCAAGCGTGGGGCGCACTGCACGGATGAATACGGGGAAGCGTTCGGTCTTCGCCGTCACGGTTGCGCATCCTTCGGACTCGCCTCAAGCGCGTCCCCAAGTCCCTTCACGATGGGGCCTGGATGGTGATCGCAGGAACGAAATGGAGCACGCATGAACGCACCGAGCCCCGCCACGACCGCCGCCGCGCGGACCGCAGCCGGTCAGGTGCCGCTACCCGCCAGCCTTGCGCCGCGTGCAGAGGGGCCGCGGATTTATAACCTGTTCCCCCTCCTCGTCGGGCACATCTCGGCGTGGACCGCAGAGCTTCCGCGCATCGCCGCCCTGGGATTTGACTGGGTCTATCTGAATCCCTTCCACCAGACGGGTGGCTCGCGGAGTCTCTACGCGGTGGCCGACCCGGACCGCCTCGACGAGCGTTTCCGCGCTCAGGACGGCACCTCGGACGATGAGCAGATCCGTCGCTTCTGCGCCGCGGCCAGCGCGCAGGGCCTGAGTGTGATGACCGATCTGGTCATCAATCACACCGCCATGGATGGTCCCCTGGCTGCCCAGCGGCCGGATCTGTTCGTCAAGGATGCGGAAGGCAACATCGAAAGTCCCTACGCCGTCGATCCGGATGATCCGTCGAAGCGCACGGTCTGGGGCGACCTTGCCGAACTCGATTACCACGCGGAGGCATCGCGCCGGGAACTCACCGGCCTGTGGTCGGCCTACGTCAACCGCCTGCAGGATCTGGGCGTGCGGGGCTTCCGCTGCGACGCCGCCTACAAGGTTCCGGCGACCGTCTGGCGCGACGTCATCGCGGCCGCGAAGGCGCTGGAATCCGATTGCCTGTTCGCTGCCGAAACGCTTGGTTGCACGTTCGAGGAGGCTCAATCGACGGCCGGAGCGGGCTTCGACTATCTCTTCAACAGCTTCGCCTGGTGGGACTTGAAAGCCTCGTGGGCCCTCGAGCAATACGAACGTCTTCGCGTTATCGCGCCGTCGATCGCTTTTCCCGAGAACCACGATATGGCGCGTCTCGCGGCCGAGCTTGGCGATGATCCGACCCTCATCGCGATGCGGCTGAAGGCGCGCTACGCCTTGTCGGCGTTCTTCTCGGCCGGCGTGCTCATGCCGATTGGGTACGAGTGGGGCTATCGTCGATCCCTCCACGTGGTTGAGACGACCCCGGACACCCGTGAAAC
Organism: Methylobacterium sp. 37f; assembly: GCF_023093475.1. NCBI lineage: Bacteria > Pseudomonadati > Pseudomonadota > Alphaproteobacteria > Hyphomicrobiales > Methylobacteriaceae > Methylobacterium > Methylobacterium sp. 37f. Next base: position 46,747 of record NZ_JAGHKN010000021.1, on the reverse strand, counting down.
CGATACCGGGATCGACATTTCCGGATATGTCGCGGCGATCAACGCTTTGCGCGCGGAACTTCCCGCCGCCAATGTCGAGGGCGCCCAGGCACGCATCTCATCGCCGGACGCGCCCTATGCGGCGCTGCTCCGCTTCGATACCGGCCATGGCGCGTCGGCCCGCAGCGCCACGCTGATGCTCTACAATCCGACCGACATCTCCGTGGCGGTCGAGCCCGGTGTGTTGCTTGCCCGCGTGGGCGGCGGGCTCGGCGATTTCATCGACCGCACACCGGAGGTGGCACCGATCACGTTCCAGCCCGGCGTCGCTATGGCCCTTGCGCCCGGAGAGGTCAGAATCCTGGCCGCCGATCTCGCTGGGGCGATTCAGGCCCCGGAGCTTTCTACGCCCACGGGTGAAGGGCGGGTTGTGATCGAGGCCGTGATGCCCGAGATCGATGGCGGTCGCTCCCCCGTCAAGCGTGTCGTCGGCGAGAGTGTCCAGGTCACAGCCGACATCTTCAGTGACGGACACGAGATCATTGATGCCGAAATCCTGTCCCGCGTGGTCGGTCAAAGCGATTGGCGCGCCGATCGGATGGTGTTCGTGGACAATGACCGGTGGGGCGGGCACTTTCCGCTCCTCCGTAACGCCCGCTACGAGTTCACCATCCAGGCATGGCGTGACGGGTACTCGTCGTGGGTTCGCGATACGCTGAAGAAGCGCAATGCCGGCGTGGACGTCCGCCTCGAGACGATCGAAGGCGTGACCTTCGTGATGGGCGCGGCGGAAAATGCGCGGGGCTCCGACGGCGACAGGCTGAAGGCCCTCGTCGCGGATCTCGATGCGCAGGAAAGTGGCTCAGCCGCGCAGCTCGACCTGATGCTGGAGCCTGAGAACGCCAGTCTGATCCGCCGCCATGCACCGCGGATCAATCTCTCGCGCTACCCGGTGAACGTGCCGGTGATTGCGGACCGTCTCGCTGCGCGGTTCTCGGCTTGGTACGAAATCTTCCCCCGCTCGCAATCGATGGACGTCACCCGACACGGCACCTTCGACGATGTCATCCGACGGTTGCCGGAGATCCGCGAACTCGGCTTCGATGTGCTCTACTTCACCCCGATCCATCCGATCGGAAAGACCAATCGGAAGGGCAAAAACAACACCCTGACGGCTCTGCCGGGCGATGTCGGTTCGGTCTACGCGGTCGGTTCGGAGGAGGGCGGGCATGAAGCTGTTCATCCGGACCTCGGCACGCTCGACGATTTCCGTCGTCTCGTGGCCGCCAGTCACGCCTACGGCATGGAGATCGCCCTCGATTTTGCGATTCAGTGTTCGCCCGATCATCCCTGGATCAAGAACCACCCGGAATGGTTCGAGTGGCGCCCGGACGGGACGCTCAAGTTCGCCGAGAATCCGCCTAAGAAGTACGAGGACATCTCGAACGTTCACTTCTACGGCGGTGCACTGCCGTCGCTCTGGATCGAGCTGCGCGACATCGTGCTAGGGTGGGCCAAGCTCGGAGCCCGTATCTTCCGGGTCGACAATCCGCATACCAAGCCGATCCCGTTCTGGGAGTGGATGATCGCCGAGGTCAATGCCCGCTATCCGGATGTCATCTTCCTGGCCGAGGCCTTCACCCGGCCGAAGATGATGAAGAAACTCGCCAAGGCCGGCTACCAGCAGAGCTATACCTACTTCACTTGGCGTGACACCAAGCCGGAACTCATCGCTTATTCGACCGAGCTTGCAGGCGACATGGGTGAGTATTATCGCCCGAACTTCTTCGCCAACACGCCGGACATCAATCCGATCTATCTCCAGACGAGCGGACGTTCGGGTTTCGTCATACGAGCCACCCTGGCCGCGACTCTCTCCAGTGTCTGGGGCATCTACAACGGTTTCGAGATGTGCGAGGCCGAGCCCTATCCGGGGAAGGAAGAGTACCTCAATTCCGAAAAGTACGAGCTGAAGGCCTGGGACTATCACCGGCCCGGCAACATCCGCGACCACATCATCAAGCTGAACCACATCCGGCGCGACAATCCGGCCCTGTGGGATTTCCGGAACGTTACGTTCACGGGCGCCTACAACGATCAGATCATCGGCTACGCCAAGACCACGCCTGACGGCGACAACTGCATCTTCGTTCTCGTCAACCTCGATCCGCGGAACCGGCAGGAATGCACCTATGAGGTGCCTCTGTGGCTGCTGGGCCAGCCCGACGACGGCACCGTCGAGGTCGAGGATCTGCTGCTCGGATACAAGTTCGAGCTGCGTGGGAAATCGCATCGGATCGCCCTCGATCCCGCCGAGCGTTCGACGGTGATCTGGCGCCTCCGGGCACCAACCCGGATCGCCTGACTCGCGTGGCGCCAACAGCAAAAAACCCGGCGATCGGATTCGATCGTCGTGGTATCGCCTCAGTGTCGGCGCCTACACACGCCGTGGACGGTACGCATGGTCGCCACCTTCAAGTGGCCGATGCGGAGACTCCGAAGACGCCCTTGAACTCGACGTATGAGGCAACGACGCGATGATCGATCGCAGCGATCCGCAATGGTACCGTGACGCCATCATCTACCAGATCCACGTCAAGTCGTTCTTCGACTCCAATAATGACGGGATCGGCGATTTCGAGGGCCTGACGCAGAAGCTTGACTATGTCCGTGACCTTGGCGTCACGGCCATATGGCTGATGCCGTTCTACCCGTCGCCGCTGCGTGACGATGGGTACGACATCGGCGACTATCGCGAGGTAAATCCCTCCTACGGGACGATGGAGGAGTTCCGGAAGTTCGTGGACGCTGCGCACGAGCGTGGCCTGCGCGTCATCACGGAGCTCGTCATCAACCACACCTCGGATCAGCATCCTTGGTTCCAGCGCGCGCGTGAGGCGCCGGCCGGCAGCCCCGAGCGCGACTTTTACGTCTGGTCCGATACCGATACGCCGTACTCCGACACGCGCATCATCTTCCTCGATACCGAGGTTTCGAACTGGACTTGGGACCCGGTCGCCAAGCAATATTTCTGGCATCGCTTCTACAGCCACCAGCCCGATCTGAACTTCGACAACCCGGCCGTTCTGGAGGCCGTGATCGAGGTCATGCGCTACTGGCTCGACATGGGTGTCGACGGCCTGCGTCTTGATGCGATTCCCTATCTCATCGAGCGCGACGGCACGAATTGCGAGAACCTGCCGGAGACCCACACGGTCATCAAGGCGATCCGCGCCGCCCTCGATGCGAGCTATCCGGATCGGATGCTGCTGGCGGAAGCCAATCAGTGGCCGGAGGAAACCGCCCAGTATTTCGGCGACGGCGACGAGTGCCACATGGCATTCCACTTCCCGCTGATGCCGCGCATGTACATGGCGATCGCCCGCGAGGACCGGCACCCGATCACCGATATCATGCGGCAAACCCCGGAGATCCCGGAGGGCTGCCAATGGGCGATCTTCCTGCGCAACCACGACGAGCTCACCCTCGAGATGGTGACCGCCGAGGAGCGCGATTACCTGTGGTCGTTCTATGCCGCGGAGCGTCGCGCCCGGATCAATCTCGGCATCCGGCGTCGTCTTGCACCCTTGCTGGAGAACGATCGGCGCAAGATCGAGCTGATGAAGTCCCTCGTCCTGTCGATGCCGGGCACGCCCGTGCTCTATTACGGCGACGAGATTGGCATGGGCGACAACATCTATCTCGGTGACCGCGACGGTGTGCGCACCCCGATGCAGTGGTCGCCGGACCGCAATGGCGGCTTCTCCCGCGCCAACCCGCAAAAACTGTTCCTGCCTTCGGTGCAGGACCCGATCTACGGCTTCGACGCCATCAACGTCGAGGCGCAGACCCAGTCGCAGACCAGCCTGCTGAACTGGACGCGCCGCATGATCGCGATCCGCAACAATTCGGTCGCCCTCGGGCGCGGCGGGATGCAGTTCCTGTATCCGTCGAACCGGAAGGTGTTGGCTTGGATTCGCGAGTTCGAGGGTGAGCGCGTGCTATGCGTCGCCAACCTGTCGCGCGCGCCGCAGGCGGTTCAGCTCGACCTGTCGGAACTGCGCAATGCCGTGCCGATCGAGTTGACCGGCGGTTCGGAGTTCCCGGCGATCGGCGAGCTGCCCTATCTGCTGACGCTGCCGTCTTATGGCTTCTACTGGTTCTCGTTGAGTGCCGCGAACACCGGCACCATCGGTCCGCAGCCGGAACTGCCGGAGTTGTTCACGCTGGTGCTGACGGGCGGCATCGAGACCCTGATGGCGGGACGCGAGCGGACCGCCTTCGAGCGTACGGTCGCGCCGCGCTTCATCGCCACCCGGCGCTGGTTCGCCGCCAAGGGTTCACGCATCAAGTCGGTTCAGGTCACGGACAGTGCGGCCCTGAAGGACAATGCCGGCGAGGCTCGGTTCCTTCTGCCGCGCGTTGCCGTCCATCTCTCGACGGGCGAGCGGCAGGATTATTTCGTGCCGGTCGCGGTCGACGAGGGCCGTGAGGAGGAGGCGATGCTGCAGCATGCCGTCGCGCGGGTTCGCCGCGGGCCGCGCACAGGCTTGCTGCTCGGCGCGGCCGCTTCGCCGTCCTTCGCCATCTCGATGATCGAAGGTATGCGCGAGGGACGCGAGATCGCCACCGAAACCGGGCGTCTGGTGTTCTCGACCACCTCGGCCTTCGATCCCGACATCACCTTCGAGGCCAGCGAGGTTCGCTCGCTGAATGCCGAGCAGAGCAACACGTCGATCGCCATCGGCTCGAAGATGATGCTCAAGCTCCTGCGGCGCCTGCAGACGGGTATCCATCCCGAGATCGAGGTCGGGCGCTTCCTCACCGAGACCGCGCATTTCACCAACACGCCCGCTTTGCTCGGCGTGCTCGAGCACGTCGATGCCAAGGGCACTCGGACGGCGCTCGCGGTGCTGCAGAAGTTCGTCCCGAACCAGGGCGATGCCTGGACGCTGATGCTGGAGGGCCTCCGGCGCGACTTCGACACGGTGGTGCTCGCGCCCGAGAGCGAGGCTCCGTCACCCGCCGAAGCCTTCGAGACGCATCTGCGCTGGGCGATCCTGCTCGGACGTCGGACGGCGGAGATGCACAACGCCTTCGCGGTCGAAACCGACGATCCGGCCTTCGCGGCCGAACCGTTCGACCATTCCGACCTGTACGCCCTCGGCGACGACACCCGTCGTCAGGCCGAGCGAGCGTTCCGCGGTCTGGATGCGCTCGCGGGACGCGCCTCGAACGCGGCCAGTACCGAATTGGCCGGACGTCGACACGAGGTCGAGGCTGCGATCGAGACCCTGACCGCGCGGCCTCCGCTCGGAGCGATGAAGACCCGCATCCACGGCGATTACCACCTCGGTCAGGTGCTGGCGGCCGAAGACGACCTCATCATCGTCGATTTCGAGGGCGAGCCCTCGCGGCCGTCCGAGGAACGCCGCATCAAGTCGACGCCCCTGCGCGATGTCGCCGGTATGCTGCGCTCCTTCGCCTACGGAGCCGAGACAGTCACCCGTGGCATCGCCGCCCGCTTCTCGGATTCCGAGGAGAGGGCGCGACGCGCCTCGATCGCATGGCGCGACATGATCGATGCGGCCTACCTGGACGGGTATCGCGAGGCCGTTTCGGTGAGCCGGGCTGCAGTCACCGATCCGGAAACCGAGAGCCGGCTCCTCAAGCTCTCGATCCTCACGAAGGCGCTCTACGAAGTCGATTACGAAGCCAACAATCGTCCGGACTGGATCGAAATCCCCGCCCGTGGGGTTCTCAACATTCTGGATGAAATCAAGAGAGGCGTTTGAATGATGGGCATCGACGAGACGTTCGCGAGCAGGACCGGCCAGATGTCCGGCACCTCCGGATCGACGGACGTTACGCCCGTTGCCACCCGGGCGCCGCACGCAGCGGCGTCTGATACAGGGTCTCTGCAACCGGACGCCATCGCCGCCATCATGGCGGCGAACCACGGCGATCCCTTCTCGATCCTCGGCCCACATCAGGCCGGAACCGGACAATGGGAAGTGCGCGCGGTTCTGCCGGAAGCCAAATCCGCGACCCTTCTCGTCGGGGGGCAGCGGATTCCCTTCGAGCGCAAGCACCCGGATGGCTTCTTCGTCGCGCGCGTTCCGAGCGAGGGTCGTCCGCTCTACGAACTGATCGTGGAGACGTGGGATGGTGTCCAGCGCTCGCGCCATGATCCCTACGGCTTCGGATCATCGTTGCGCCAGGAGGATATTGACAATCTCCGTGAGGTCGGCAGCAATGTCACCTACCGCATCCTCGGCGCGCAGCATCGCTCGGTCGATGGGATCGATGGCTTCCGTTTCGCCGTCTGGGCTCCAAATGCACAACGCGTCAGCGTCGTCGGCGATTTCAACAACTGGGACGGCCGGCGCCATCCCATGCGCCTGTGGCAGAATGGCGGAATTTGGGAATTGTTCATTCCCGGTCTGACCGCAGGCGTTCACTACAAGTACGAGATTCGCGGTGCCGACGGGTCGGTCCTTCCGCTCAAGGCGGATCCGGTCGCCTTCGCGGCGCAGAAACCGCCGGAGACCGCGTCCGTCCTTCAGGGCACGAATGACCCGGATTGGCAGGACGCGCATTGGATGGCGACCCGGGGCGAGAAAGACCCGCGCCATATCCCGATCTCGATCTACGAGGTGCACCTCGGCTCCTGGGCGCGGGTCGCCGAGGAGGGCAATCGCTACCTCACTTATCGGGAATTGGGCGAGCGCCTGATCCCCTACGTGAAGGAGATGGGCTTCACCCATATCGAGATGCTCCCGATCACGGAGTTCCCGTTCGACGGATCGTGGGGATACCAGCCGGTCTCGCTGTTCGCGCCGACCAGCCGTTTCGGCACGCCGGACGATTTCGCGGCCTTCGTAGACGTCGCTCACGCGGCCGGCATCGGCGTGATGCTCGATTGGGTACCGGGGCACTTCCCGCTCGACGCCCACGGGCTTGGCCAGTTCGACGGAACGCACCTTTACGAGCACGCCGATCCGCGCCAGGGATTCCATCAGGACTGGGGAACCTACATCTATAATTTCGGTCGGACGGAGGTTTCGAGCTTCCTGGCCGCCAATGCGCGGTTCTGGCTCGAGCACTATCACCTCGACGGACTGCGCGTGGATGCGGTCGCGTCGATGCTGTACCTCGACTATTCGCGCCGGCAGGGCGAGTGGATCCCGAACCGCTACGGCGGCAACGAAAACCTCGATGCCATCGAGTTCCTGCGCAAGACCAATGAGGCGACCTACGCCCATGCCCCCGGGACCCTGACGGTGGCAGAGGAGTCGACCTCGTGGCCGGGTGTATCACACCCGACCTATACCGGCGGTCTCGGCTTCGGCTTCAAGTGGAACATGGGGTGGATGCACGACACCCTGAACTTCGTGTCCAAGGAAACCATTCACCGGCGCTACCACCATCACGACCTGACTTTCGGTCTGCTTTACGCGTTCTCAGAAAACTTCATCCTGCCGCTGTCCCATGACGAAGTCGTCCACGGGAAGGGCTCGCTCCTCGGCAAGATGCCGGGGGATCGCTGGCAGAAGTTCGCGAACCTGCGTGCCTATTACGGCTTCATGTGGGGTCACCCCGGGAAGAAGCTCCTCTTCATGGGCTGCGAGTTCGGCCAGGAGAAGGAGTGGAACCACAACCAGAGCCTCGACTGGCATCTCCTGAACGATGGGATGCACCAGGGCGTCAAGGATCTGATCCGCGATCTCAACCACCTCTACGCCGCGACGCCTGCCCTGCACGAGCGTGACACCGAGGCGGGCGGATTCCAATGGTTGGTGGCCGATGACCAGGACAACAGCGTGATCGCCTGGGCCCGCAAGGGTCGGGAGCCCGATGCACTCGCGATCGTGGTGTCGAATTTCACGCCGGTGCCCCGTGAGGGCTATCGCATCGGCGTTCCCGCCTCGGGGTTCTATCGGGAAGCGATCAACTCGGACGCGGAGCGCTACGGCGGCTCGAACGTCGGCAATATGGGCGGTGTTCACGCCGAAGCGGTCGAGAGCCACGGTCAGCCTTTCTCCGTGACGCTGACGATTCCGCCCCTGGCGACCACGATTTTCGTGCGCGAGTCGGCTTAGGCCGAACCCAGGCGCCGGCCGGGTGTCCTGCGCCCGGCTGGCGTGTGACGTGTCGCTTCACGCGCCGGCGGACAAAACCGACACGGAGGACCGCCTGCCCCCGGTCGGTTGCAACCTGCGTCCGGTCTGCGGTCCTTTCAATGGAGGCTTTCCGCGCAAGCGAGAACCGGCGAAGGATATTCGCCGGTTCTCGCATCCATCCTGTTCTGAAAGGATCAGGCTGCGCGAAGTCGCAGGCCGACCGCGTTGCCGAATGCGCGCGCGTAGAGCGACGAGTAGTTCTGAGCGGCCTGGTCCCAGGTGAAGTCACGCGACATGGCGTGGCGACGCATCGCGTTCAGGCGCTTCTTCTGTGCGAAGGTGTCGAAGGCGCGTCGGATCGCACTGGAAAACCCACGCGGCGACGCCTCTCCGAAGGTGAATCCCGTCACGCCGTCCTCGACCGTATCGGCGAGGCCGCCTGTTCGATGGACGATCGGAAGCGAGCCGAAGCGCTGCGCGTACATCTGAGCCAATCCGCAGGGCTCGAAGCGAGACGGCATGAGTAGAAAGTCGCTGCCGGCAAACATGCGGCGCGCATCCTTCTCCGCGAAACCGACATGAACGCCGACGGATGACGGATGGCGGCGTGCCAGATCCCGCAAGGCGCCCTCGAACCGACCTTCGCCTTGACCGATGACCACCAGCTGGCCCCCTTCGGCGATGATCGACTCCGCAGCCCCCAGGCTGAGGTCGATTCCTTTCTGATGAACGAGCCGGGATACGATTGCGAAGAGCGGTCCCCGTGAGACGGCGAGCCCGAACTGACGGCGGACCGTCTCTGCATTGGCTCGCTTGCCCTTCCAGTCATCGACCTCGAAACGGGCTGCGAGGTGCGGATCGGTGCGCGGATCCCAGCTTTCGTCGATGCCGTTCAGGATACCGGCGAGGCGCCCCTGCGCCGCGCGGGTCCGCAGCAGGCCGTCGAGACCACATCCCGCTTCCGGTGTGATGATCTCCCGGGCGTAGGTCTGACTGACCGTCGTGACGTGGGAGGCGTAGTACAGGCCGGCTTTGAGGAAGGAGATCTGGCCGTAGAATTCGACCCCGTCCATCTGGAATGCGTCTTCCGGTACACCGAGGCGTGCCAAGCTTTCCCGCGGAAACACGCCCTGGTACGCCAGATTGTGGACTGTCAGGATGCTGGGCACCTGCACGCCGCCCCAAGCGAGATAGGCCGGCGCCAAAGCGGCCTGCCAATCGTTCAGATGAATCAGGTCGGCTGCCCAGACCGGATCGATCCCACGGGCGATCTCCGCGGCGGCGAGGCTCAAGCGCGCAAAGCGAATATCGTTGTCGTCGAAGTCACCCTGCGCAGTGCCGTAAGGGGTCCCGTCGCGCTGATAGAGATCGGCGTTCAAGATCACGTAAACTTGAAGTCCGTCCCCGGTTTCGACGAGGCCGAGTTCGCAGGGTGGAACGCCGGCATGACCTGGCAGGTGGGCGACGACAGGAATGTGTTCGAACTGATCGACAACCTGACGATAGCCGGGGATCAGTACGCGGACGTCGTAATGCTTGCGGAGAGCTCTCGGAAGTGAGCCGGCAACTTCGCCCAGACCACCCGTCTTGACGAAATCAGCCATCTCTGGCGTGGCAAAAAGAATACGAGGCTGAAGATGATGGCGGGATCGGAGATAAGCGTGGGCGTCGAAGTGATCGGAGCGATCCGATAGGTTCATAAAATCGTTCCCGCGTCGAGCGGTGGGCGGGAACGGACAAGAAGAGCCCAGCATCGACGTTACCCTCGCGAACGCCCGAGAACAGCCTTTGTTCCGTTGCGTCGCACAATTCAGGCCAAGTTCAGAAGTTATTTTGAACCTGCCGATGGATTCGGAGGAATACGGGGTCTTTCCCCATCGTGTCCCCTTCGGATGGAAGCGATGCAGGCACCGGTCTTAAGAAGCGGTTCACGGTCATAGCGTGCCGCTCCGAGGTGGATCTCACGATCGTTCCCACCGCTTTTCGGCGATGCAAACGGGTTTGCGCACGCCGGCGTGATGCACTGCATCGACGATCGCCAGCGTCCTGGTTCTTGCAGCCACGGTCGGGAATCCTGCCGGAAAAACGGCCCCTGTCGGACGATCGATCCGCGTCGCTTCCGGTGGTCTGCCGTGCTGCCCGGCGCAGGCCCGCGTCCGGCACCGCTGACCTCGTTCAGACAATATTCCAACGTTGTGTCGTCTCATTCCCATGCGGACTAAGTCTTGCCGACGCAGTGGGGGTCTCGCAGTCTCGCACGTGCGGTCTGGCCGGTAGGCTGGAGATCGGCATGGGACTGGATCGGACGTCATAGGGGGGCTGGATGAGGGCATGCTCGGACAAGCCACCGTCTGCATCCTGAGGGCTCAATGTCGGTGCTGTGTCTGAACAGGTCCGGGGAACCCCAGATGGCCGGATGCGCGCGGTTCTTCTCGCGTGGTCGACGAAATCGGGATGGATCATAGGACACGACGAAGGAACGAGGCCGCGCACAGAACGGGACGGGGAGGCGGCATGATGGCCACGGGCGTCGCGCCGAAGCCTCTGTCCCCTGTGAACGGCTAAGATGGGGGGCTAGACACGTGTTGAACGACAAATTGATCCGACGGGATACTGGTGAGATCGGCGTACCGGTCGACGCCAGAGAAATGACCGGCCGAACGGAGAGGACGGGCGTACCGGACCGCCGTTCGCCGACGGCGCGGCTTTCGGGCGATCCCGTCGCCGACCTGCGCGAGGCGATTCTCGCCAAGCTGACCTATGTCATCGGCAAGTCACCCCGGACCGCCCGCGACCGGGATTGGTTTGCGGCGACGGCCCTGGCGTTGCGTGATCGCGTCGTCGACGCGTGCATCGACGGTGAATCCAGCACGCCGAACAAGCGCGTCTATTATCTGTCGCTCGAGTTTCTCATCGGACGTCTTCTCTCCGACGCCATGAACAATCTCGGTCTCGTCGAGACGACGCGCGCGGCTTTGCGCGACCTCGGCATCGACCTCGGAGACGTGGAGGCGGCGGAGCCGGATGCCGCACTTGGCAACGGCGGTCTTGGACGCCTTGCGGCCTGCTTCATGGAAAGCATGGCGAGCCTGTCGATTCCGGCTATCGGCTACGGCATCCGCTACGATCACGGCCTCTTCCGGCAGACGTTGGAGGACGGCTGGCAGAAGGAGGCGCCCGAAACCTGGCTGGCCGAGGGAAATCCCTGGGAGTTCGCGAGGCCCGAGGCGACCTACACGATCGGATTCGGCGGCCATGTCACCATGTCGTCGATCTCCGAAGGGATGATCCGCCGCCAGTGGCATCCGGCCGAGACCGTGAGGGCCGTCGCGCACGACGTGCCGGTGGTCGGATGGCGCGGCCGTCACGTCAACACCCTGCGCCTGTGGAAGGCCGAGGCCGAAACCGCCCTCGAGCTCGAGCGCTTCAACGGTGGCGACCATGTCGGTGCCGTGGCGGGTCGTGCGCGGGCCGAGGCCATCTCCCGCGTCCTGTATCCGAGCGATTCGTCCGCCGAGGGACAGGAACTGCGTCTTCGCCAGGAATACTTCTTCACCTCGGCCTCGTTGCAGGATCTCGTCCGCCGCCACGTCGTCGAGCGGGGCGACGTGCGGTCCCTCCCGGATCATGCGGCGATCCAGTTGAACGACACGCATCCGGCCATCGCCGTACCGGAGTTGATGCGCCTCCTCCTGGAGGACCATGGTTTTAACTGGGAGGACGCCTGGTACGTCACCACCCATACGCTCGGCTACACCAACCATACCCTCCTGCCCGAGGCGCTGGAGACGTGGCCGGTGGAACTGCTGGAGCGTGTCCTGCCGCGTCACATGCAGATCATCTATCTGATCAACTGGATGCATCTCGAAGAGCAGGGCAAGCAGGGGCGCGGCAGCGCCGAGCAACTGGCCGCCGTCTCCCTCATCGACGAGTCCCATGGAAAGCGTGTGCGCATGGGGCATCTCGCCTTCCTCGGCGCTCGCCGCGTGAACGGCGTTTCGGCCCTTCACACCGATCTCATGCGCACCACGGTCTTCAAGGAACTACACGCCCTCGACACCGACAAGATCGTCAACAAGACCAACGGCATCACCTTCCGACGCTGGCTTCACAACGCCAACCCGGAGCTGACCGCGCTCGCTGTCGAAGCGCTGGGACCCGAGGTTCTCGACACGCCCGCACTCTTGTCGACGCTGGCCGATGTCGCTTCGGACGCGAATTTTCAATCGCGCTACAGCGCCATGCGCAGGGCCCGGAAGATCGCGCTCGCCCAGGTGGTCGCCGATCGCACCGGCATCGCGATCGATCCTTCGGCTCTGTTCGACGTTCAGATCAAGCGCATCCACGAATACAAGCGCCAACTCCTCAACGTGATCGAGACGGTGGCGCTCTACCAGGCCATCAAGGCCGATCCGAAGAAGGATTGGACGCCGCGCGTGAAGATCTTCGGCGGCAAGGCGGCGCCGAGCTATGTCCAGGCCAAGCTCATCATCAAGCTCGCCTGCGATGTCGCCAAGGTCGTCAACGCGGACCCGGACGTGGCCGGTCGCCTGAAGGTGGTCTTCCTGCCGAATTATTCCGTCAGCCTGGCCGAGACGATCATCCCGGCGGCGGACCTCTCGGAGCAGATCTCGACGGCGGGGATGGAAGCCTCCGGCACCGGAAACATGAAGCTGGCGCTCAACGGCGCGCTCACCATCGGCACGCTGGATGGGGCGAACATCGAGATCCGCGACCATGTCGGGCCCGAGAACATCTTCATCTTCGGGTTGGATGCGGCTGGCGTGCAAGCGCGCCTCGCCGAGCCCGGCTATGCCGCTGCGGCCATCGACTCTTCGCCGCGGCTCAAGGCAGCGCTCGACCTCATCGCGGGCGGGGCCTTATCTCCCGAAGAACCCGCACGCTTCCACCCGATCGTCGAGGATCTGCGCCACAACGACCGTTACCTGGTGACCGCGGATTTCGACGATTACTGGCGGGCGCAGCGGGCCGTCGACGGAGCCTGGAGCAATCCATCGCTCTGGTGGCGGACGGCGATCCTTAACACGGCCCGGATGGCGTGGTTCTCATCCGACCGTTCGATGCGGGAATATGCCGACGACATCTGGGGCATCCGCGTCCCTTGAGCCGCGTCCCCTGAGCCGTGTGCGTCCAGCCCTGCCACGCAGCGCTGGACGCGCAACCGCCGGATCGGCTCGTCTAACGCCACAGGGCGCATCCTTGCACGGGATGCGCCCTGTGGCGTTCAGGCTTCCGGATCGCGGCGCCGGTCAGATGCCGGCGTCGATCAGGATGGGATGACAGCGGGCGCCCATCTTGGCAGCCAGAACCTCGACCGCCCCGACCGTCGAGGCATCGCCGGCGACATGGACGACGTCCGTGCTGCGCAGCGAGGGCAGGTGCGCCGTCAGCGGACCGGGCCGCACTTCCGGGGGGCGTTGGCGGGTCCGGTCGGACACCGAAACGATCTGCGTGACTCCGGTGGCACGAAGCCAATCGAGCGCGGGGCGCATGTAGAGGTCGAGGGGATTGCGGGCACCGACGAGGAGAACGATGTCGCGGGCCGGCTCGATGTAACGAGCCGCATGCGCGATCGACCAGATCGGGCCGAAGCCGGTCTCAGCGGCCACAAGCACCAGACGTCCGCCGCCGGACCGGTAGAAGCCGCGCCCGACCGGGCCCTTGATTTTCACCGGCTGATCAAGCGCGAGGGCTTCGATCAGTTCATGCCCGAGGCCGAACCCATCCCGTTCCTGGCGGATGTGAAAAACGAGCTCGTTCAACTCGGCCGAGCCGTCGACGCGAAGGGTCGGGCTCAAGGTCACCGGGGCGAAGCCCGCGAAGGTGATCTCGACCCCGTGCCCCGGCTCCAGAGCCAGTCGGCGGGTGATCGTGACGACGACCTGGAAGGTCTGAGGACCGACGGCGGAGATCTCCGTCACGGTTCCGGCACGCTTCTGCACGGCGGCCGGTCGCGTCGGCAAGGCGAACCGTTGCGGTGGATCGATCGCGGCGGCGCGGGGCAGAGAGAGCTTGAGCGCCTCACCCCGATGCGCACGACTCTGGGCGCGACGCGGGGCGGGGCCTGCACCCTGACCGCCGAGCCCCGGGGCAGGGGCGATCATTCCATCGGCAAGGGCTGCTTCCAGCGGCGTATCACCCGTGGATACGCGGACGGACTTGCCGTTGACGACGAGCGAACAACGGGCGCTCATGGTCGTCCTTCGTTGAGAGAAATAGAGAGGGAGAGGCTTGGCGGGGTCCGCGAACCGACGCGTCAGCGTAGTTCGGTCAGGAGATGATCGACGAGGGCCGCCCAGCGATCACGCACGGCTTGCGCCTCCGGTGTGAGAGGCTCTGCGGCATCGATCCGGCTGATACAGGCGCGAAGCCGCTCGGCTTCGCGGCGCTCCGCGCCGAGAACCGCTTTCATCACCATGACTTCCGCCTTGAGCTGGGACGTTTCGGCGGAGGCCGAAACGCTCCTGCCCGCGGCCACGGCCGGGATGGACGTCGCAAGGGCTGGAGCGACGTCCTCGACGACGCGGATCGGACGCGCCATCAAGCGCCGAACGATGCCCGTGTCGATCTCATCGTCCACGATCCGCAACGCAGCTTGCGCCATCACGCCATCTCCTTCGGCTGGCTCATCGAGCTTCGCCGCCACTCTCTCGAGCGTGAAGGTGCCCGATCATGGTTAAAGGAGATTTAATTCGATCGGACGCATTTCGCGGAATTGAAATGCGGTTGTGATCAGGCTGCTTCTGGTGCGGCACCCAACAATTGTCGCGCCTGCAGCATCGACATCGGTTCACCGAAGGCGAAGCCTTGAGCGTATTCGCATCCGAGTTCGAACAGGACCTGTGTGTCCACTTCCGACTCGGCACCTTCTGCGACGATCGACAGGCCCAGCTCCTGTGCCATCTTGACGATCGAGCGCAGGATCGCCGTTTGCCCGGACGCGATCTGCCGCACGAACGACTGATCGATCTTGATGGTGTCGAAGGGAAAGCGCTGCAGGTAGGACAGAGCCGAGTAACCGGTGCCGAAATCATCGAGCGACAGACCGGCGCCGAGATCGTGGATCCGGTGCAGCATCTGGGCCGCGTATTCCGGGTTCTCCATCACCAGGCTTTCGGTCATCTCAAGCTTGAGCGAGCCCGGGATGACACCGGACCGGGCCAGGATCGTCTTGACGTCGTGCAGCAGGTCGTGCCGCAGCAGCTGACGCGAGGACACGTTCACCGAGGCGAAGATCGGTGGCTCGACGTCGAGCGAGCGTTGCCAGGCGGCAAGTTCGAGCGCGGTCCGCTCCAGGGCGAAGATGCCGAGATTGACGATGAAGCCGCTCTCTTCGGCGATCGGCAGAAAGGTCGCCGGCGTGATGCGACCGAGTTTGGGATGGTCCCACCGCAGAAGCGTCTCGAAGCCCGCGACGGTCCGATCTTCCAAGCGCACGATCGGCTGGAACAGCACCTTCATTTCGTTGCGTTCCAGCGACCGGCGCAGATCCGCTTCCAGCATCAAACGGTCGCTGCGCTCATTTCGCATCGTGGCGCGGAAGACCTCCGTGCGATCTCCGCCGCCGCGCTTGGCCTGGATCATGGCCATCTCGGCGTTCTTGAACACCTCCTCCCGCTTCAGGTTCGCCCCCCCCTCGTAGAGCGCGAGTCCCACCGACACCGTGAGGAAGATCTCCCGGTCGGCGTAGGTGATCGGTGTGGCGATCGCTTTGCGCAGCATTTCGGCGAACGCCAGAATGCGATCGGGTTCGCGCTCGGACAGCAGGATCAGGGCGAACTCATCGCCCGCGACCCGCGCCAGGGTGTCTTGCGGCCGCAGCAGACGCCCGAGCCTGCGGGAGAGCGTCAGCAGGATGGAATCGCCCGCCGAGAGACCGATCGCGTCGTTGATCGCCTTGAAGCGATCGATGTCGAGCACGATCGTGGTGGGGCGCAAGCGCGCATCCTGGCCCGCGAAGGCGAGGGCGGCATCGAGCCGGTCGTAGAACAATTCGCGGTTCGGCAGGCCCGTCAGACTGTCATGAACGGCATCATGGAGCAGGCGCTCCTCCGCGGTTTTCACCTCGGTGACGTCGCTGATGGTTCCGACGACACGGATGACCTCGCCGTCCGAGCCGATCACCGGGCGGGCTTTCAGGCGGTACCAGAAATACGGCCCGCCGGCGGAGCGGAGGCGAAAATCGTGAATGATCCGGCCGCGGCGCTCCTCGATGATCGTATCGAGGGCTGCGGAGTAGCGCTCGACATCGAACGGATGGACGAGGCCGAGCCAATTCGCGGCCGGACCTTCGAGCGTTCCGCGCTTGAGGCCGAGCTGCCCCTCCATTTCCTGCCCGGCGAAAACCCGGTCGCTCGACACATCCCAGTCGAAGACCACGTCACCTGCGCCCGTGAGCGCGAGGGCGCGACGCTCCGTATCCGAGACGAGCGCATGCGTCAGACCACCGCCCGCGAAGGCGTGCTGCATCACCGTGAAGCCGATCAGCATGACGATGAGGACGAGGCCGCCGATCAGCGCGGGCTGGACGAGGTCACTGCCGATCTGCCCCGTGATGGCAAAGCCCGCCGCCACCACCCAGACCATGAGCAGGCACCAGGTCGGGATCAGCAGGATGGCTCGGTCATAGCCGTTATGCGCCGCGAGATAGACGATCAGCAGCAGCCCGACGCCCGCCACGGCCGCGATCGAAATGCGCGCGACGCCGGCCGCCACGGGCGGATCGAACACCGCAAGGCCGACGAGGCAGGCGAGAAACAGGAGCCAGATGATTGCCACGTGGCTGTAGCGGACATGCCAGCGGCTCAAGTTGAGGTAGGCGAACAGAAACACCAGCAGGGTCGCGCCCAGGACGGCTTCCGTCGAGGCGCGATAAACGCGCTCTGCGACCTCGGTGATGGGGAAGACGCGCTGCAGAAATCCGAAATCGATGGACGCATAGGCCAGCACGGCCCAGGCCAAGGACGCTGCAGCCGGGAAGATAATCGCGCCTTTGACGACAAAAATGATCGTGAGAAACAGAGCTAGGAGACCGGCAATACCGATAATGATGCCCTTGTAGAGCGTCAGTCCGTTGGTCTTCTTGCGATAGGCTTCCTGGTCCCAAAGGTAGACCTGCGGGATGTTGGGTCCCTGGAGTTCGGCCACGTAGGTGACCGTCGCGCCGGGATCGAGCGTAATGACGAACTGGTCGGCTTCCGGGTTTTCGTCGCGTTCCGGCCGGATACCCTGACTGGCGGTGATCGCGGCGATGCGGGAGCCCCCGAGATCCGGCCAGATCACGCCCGAGCCGACGAGCCGGAAATGGGGCGCGACGAGGACCCGATCGACCTGCTCGTCGGTATCGTTGGTGAGCGCGAAGACCATCCAGTCCGGACGGGCGCCCGTGTCGCGGGCCTTCACGACGATGCGCCGAACGATGCCGTCCTTTCCGGGAGCGGTCGAGATCTGAATCAGATCGCCATCGGAGCGGTACCGCTCGATCATCGGTGTCAGATCGATCGCGGGTGCGTCGAGGGTCACCCGCACCGCCTCCACGGCGCATGCGGGCCCGCCCAGGATCAGAGCACCGAGGAGCGTCGCGACGAGAGCCGGAACGAAGGCGGCGAGGACAGAAGCGATTCTACGCAACGGGCGAGTGTTCCGGCCGGGCGAGGCATGATCGATGGAAGCAGGCGAAGGATTACGGCTCAGCTGTGCGTCCAGTCGTATCGGTGAGAACCTCGGCGAGCAAGGCGAGGAGCCGACCTGCGCGGAGGCGTTCACCGTTTCCTAACCGTGACGCCATGCGGTTTCGATCGCCCGTCTTTGCGGCCAAAACAAGCCGCACGGGGCGGGCTCATCCCGCCTTCAAGGCCGCGCTGATCTGCTCGAGCCTCGGCAGCTTCTTGATCGGTCCGATCGCCGCCAGGGTCGGCGCCCCTTCGAGCAGGCGCTTGCCGGCCCTGCGCACGTCCTCGACGGTGACGGCATCGACCTTCGCGATCACTTCGCTGGCGGGGATGACGCGCCCCCAAGCCAGGATCTGGCGCGCATTGCGCTCGATGCGCCCGCCCGGTGTCTCGAGCGCGGAGAGGAGCGCGACCTTGAGCTGCGCCTTGGCGCGCGCGACCTCGACGGTGTCGGCCTCGGCAGCGGTCTTGATCGTGGTCTCGACGGTGACGTTCATCAGGTCGGCAAGATCGCCGCTGGAAGTCCCGGCGCCGATGCCGAACAGGCCGCAATCGTAGAAGGACCAGTGGAAGGACTGGATTTCATAGGCCAGGCCCCGCGTTTCACGCACCTCGTGCCAGAGGCGCGAGGTCAGACCGCCGCCGAGCACCTGGGCGAACATGTGGAGCGCGTAGTAATCGTCGTCGCGAAAGGAGATGCCCGGCAGTCCGAGGACGACGTTGGCCTGCTCCAGCTTCTTCTGCAGCCGCTTCTCGCCGCCGCCGTAGATTCCCGGCACGGTTTCGGGCGGCTGGCTCGCTTTCAAACCCCCGAAGTAGCGCTGGGCGGATTCGACGACCCGCTCGTGCCCGATCGCGCCGGCGGCGGCCAGCACGATCCGGTCCGGGGTGTATTCGCGCGCGAGATACGCCTCGATCGCGTTGCGATCGAAGCTGTTGATGGTCTCGGGCGTGCCGATGATGGGACGACCCATCGGCTGATTCGGAAAGGCAGCCTCGGTGAAGGCCTCGTAGACGACGTCGTCCGGCGTGTCCTCGATGGCCGCATATTCCTGCAGGATGACGCTCTTCTCGCGCTCCAGCTCGCCGGCATCGAACACCGAATCCGTCAGGATGTCGCCGATCACATCGAGGGCGACGCCGGCATCCTCGCCCAGCACACGCGCGGTGTAGCTCGTGCCTTCGGCGCTGGTGGCGGCGTTGATGTCGCCGCCCACATTCTCGATGTCTTCGGCGATGCGCCGGGCCGACCGTGTCTTGGTGCCCTTGAAGGCCATATGCTCGATGAGGTGGCTGAGGCCGCCCTCGTCGGCGCGCTCGTGGCGCGAGCCGGCGCCGACCCAGACCCCGAGGGTGGCGGTCGCCACGCCCGGCATCGCCTCGGTCACGACGGTGACCCCGTTCTCCAGCTTGGTGATCTTCAGGTCGGGAGAGGCGCCGTGCGTGGCGAAGTGCTGGTTCATGAGCGCTCAGGCTCCCCTGGTGATGCGGGCACTCTCGCGGATGAATGTCTCGACCGCAGCCTGATCGTTGGCCACGCGGGAGAAGCTTTCCGGGCGGTCCATGAGATCGGCCAGATGCGGCGGCAGTTCCGGGCGCCGGCCACCGATCGCCTCAGCGACCGCGTCCGGAAACTTGGCCGCATGCGCGGTGGCGAGCGCCACCACCGGTGTCCGGGGATCGTTGCGGAGCAATCCGCGGGCCGCATGGACGCCGATGGCACTGTGCGGGTCGAGGACGTGGCCGGTCTCCGCATGGGTGCGGGCGATCTCGGCCTTCACGTCGGGCTCCGATACCGCCGTCGCGTCGAATTCCGCGCGTACCGTCTGGAGCACACCCGGATCGAGCTGGAACCCGCCCGACTGCTTGAGACCGGCCATCAGCCGGCCCAGGCTGGACGAATCGCGCCCGAGGGCTTCGAACAGCAGGCGCTCGAAATTCGAAGAGATCTGGATGTCCATCGACGGCGAGGTGGTCGGATGAACGCCTCGGACCTCGTAAGAGCCGTGCTCCAGGGTACGGGCCAGGATATCGTTGGCGTTGGTTCCGATCAACAGGCGTTCGATGGGCAGGCCCATGCGCTTGGCGACCCATCCGGCCAGGATGTCGCCGAAATTCCCGGTCGGGACCGCGAAGGAGACCGGCCGGTGCGGCGCGCCGAGGGCGACGGCGGCGGTGAAGTAATAGACCGCCTGTGCGGCGACGCGGGCCCAATTGATCGAATTGACGCCGGACAGCCGGACCTCGTCGGCGAAATCGGCGTGCTGGAACAGCGCTTTGACGATGTTCTGGCAATCGTCGAAGTTGCCGTCGATGGCGATGGCGTGGACATTGTGCGCCCCCACCGAGGTCATCTGCCGACGCTGCACCTCAGACACCCGGCCCTCGGGGAACAGGATGAAGACGTCGACCTGATCGAGGCCGCGGAAGGCCTCCACGGCAGCGCTGCCGGTATCGCCCGAGGTCGCCCCGACGATGGTCGCCCGCGCGCCGCGTGCCCGGAGCACGTGGTCCATCAGGCGCCCGAGCAGCTGCATCGCCACGTCCTTGAACGCGAGCGTCGGGCCATGGAAGAGTTCGAGCAGGAACAGGTTGTCGTCGAGCTGCACCAGCGGGCACACGGCCGGATGCCGGAAGGTGGCGTAGGAATCCTCGATCATCCGATCGAGATCCGCGTCGGCGATCTCCCCATCGATGAGCGGACGCAGCACGGTCTTTGCGGCGTCGGCATAGCGGACGCCCGCGAGACCCGCGATGGTCGGTCGGGCGATCTGCGGCCAGGTTTCCGGCACGTACAATCCGCCGTCGCGGGCGAGGCCGGCGAGCAGGGCATCGGAAAAGTTGAGGGGCGCCGCGGCGCCGCGGGTCGAAACGTGAAGCAAGGGGGCCTCCGGGAAGGCGCCCCGTCTACACGATGTCGGCGGGCGTGTCGAAAGGGGCCACGGCGGTCAGGCCCGGCTGCCGGGCACTTTCAGGAGGCGGCAACCGGTGATGCGCCACGCGCCGTCCGGCTGTTTCTCGAGACTGTACAGAGCAGCCCAGTCGACGCCGTCCTGATCCTGCAGGCTGACCCCGACGGAGAGACCGGCGTCACCCGCGTCCTCGATGCGGTCCACGCTGTAGCGCCGGGCGCGGTAGATCGCAGCGTAACCGTCCCGGACCATCGCCACGAAGGTGTCGGACGACGGGAACAGGCCTTGGATGGCGGGCGCGGCCTGGGCGTAGGCCGTGGCCGCATCGTCGCGCCGGAAGGCGTCGATCTGGCGCTCGACCGTCGCTTTGGCGGCCTCGCGCGCCGCGTCGTCGGCGGCCTGCGCGAAGCGCGGCATCAGCAGGAGGACGGCTAGCAACAGGACGCAGCGCATGACCCACCCTCCGGATCGTGATCGACCCACCGGATGCTAGACCGAATCGTCGGGGCCGACGAAGCGGGTTCTGACCCGCTCCGGTCACGATCGTGCGGGCTGCGGATCATCGTGGAGGCGCCGCCAGGCGAAGACGCCGAAGACACCGACGAGGCAAGCGGCGATGCCGAACCACGTGAAGGCGTATTGCAGATGGTTGTTCGGCAGGTCGACGCGCAGCTGCCCGCCCTTCGGCCACCCGCCCGGATTGGGCGTCGCGTCGGCCTCGACCAGGTAGGGCCGGGGATCGGCGATCCCGCGCGAGGCGCTGATGCCGGCGATGTCGCGATTGAACCATTCGTTGCGGACAGGGTCCGGCGCGGGAACGAACATCGTCCGCGGCTCCGAGCCGCGCAGGATGCCGGTGACGGTCGTCTCCCCCTCGATCTGTCCGGCGGCGCGGCTGGCGGGCGCCTTCAGGGCGGTCGGTACGAACCCGCGGTTGATCAGGACGGTGCCGCCCTCCGTCAAACCGAACGGCGTCAGAACGTAGTAGCCCTGCAGGGCCCGGCCCGGAACTTCGCCGGCCGCAAGGCCGTGGACCAGCGTCTCGGCCTCATGCTGGAAGGTGCCGGTGATCCGGACACGCCGGAACTCGTCCCGTGCCGGGTCCCAGATCTGAGGTCCCGGGAGGGGCGCCGGTGGCTCGACCTTCGAGCGCTCCAGGATTCGGGCGATCAGCGCCTCTTTCTCGCTCTTCCGTTCGAGCTGCCAGACGCCGAGGCCGAGGAGGATCGCGAGGCAGATCAGGGAGACGAGACCGGGCGCCAGGATGCTGCGCCAGGCACCGGGGCGGAGGGTCGAAGCCATGGCTAGCGGAAACGTCCCTGTTCGGCTTTGTTGGTATATTGCAGCGCTGCCAGGACACCTTTCAGAGGGCGCACGAGCGCGAGACTCAACCCGATCGACAGGGTCCCGGCCACCAAGGCGTGAACCCAGATCGGCGGCTCGTAGGTGATCTCGAGCCAGAGGGCGAGGCCGACCACGATGATGCCGACGATCGACATGACGAAGAAGGCAGGTCCGTCCCCGGAGTTGAAGCTGCCGTAATCCAGTCCGCAGACCTCGCAGGACGGCCGGAAGGTCAGGAACCCGTCGAACATGTGCCCCTCGCCACAGCGCGGGCAGCGGCCCCGCAAGCCGACGGAAACAGGGGATGGCGTCGCCCGCGATGCGTCCAAAACTGCAACTCCTCGACCGACTGGATGCCGGTCATCACGATATGGGCAGCGGGGACACAGCCGAAACGCCGGAGCCATGAAAAAGGGCGGCTCGCGCCGCCCCTTCAACCCAGGCATGCAGCCGGTGACCGGCTCAGGGACCGTCTTAGTGAGCCGCGTGTCCGACGCCGGCGCCCCAGACGTAGATGGACGCGAACAGGAACAGCCAAACGACATCGACGAAGTGCCAGTACCAGGCCGCAAACTCGAAGCCGAGGTGCTGACGGGTGGTGAACTGGCCGAGATAGACGCGATAGAGGCAGATCGCGAGGAAGATCGTCCCGATGATGACGTGGAAGCCGTGGAAGCCCGTCGCCATGAAGAAGGTCGACGAGTAGATGCTGCCCGAGAAGCCGAAATGCGCGTGGGCGTACTCGTAGGCCTGGCAGGCGGAGAACAGGACGCCGAGGGCGATCGTCAGCCAGAGGCCGTACTTCAGGCCCTTCCGGTCATCGTGCAGCAGGGCATGGTGAGCCCAGGTGATGGTGGTGCCCGAGGTGAGCAGAATGAGCGTGTTCAGCAGCGGCAGGTGCCAGGGATCGAAGGCTTCGATCCCCTTCGGCGGCCATGTGCCCCCGGTGAAGTCGACGCGCGAGGCCTGGATCGGATCGGCGGTGTAGAGGGCGGCCTCGAAATAGGCCCAGAACCAGGCGACGAAGAACATCACCTCGGAGGCGATGAACATGATCATTCCGTAGCGATGGTGCAGCTGAACCACGCGGGTGTGATCGCCGGAATTGGCCTCGTGCACGACGTCTTTCCACCAGGCGAACATGGTGTAGAGCACGCCGAGTGTGCCTGCGCCGAAAATGTAGGGACCGGGAGTCAGCGTGCCGATCTGGAGGCTCTTCATCCAGAACACGGCGCCGAAGGCCATCAGGAAGCCCGAAAACGCGCCGATCAGCGGCCACGGACTTGGGGCCAGAATGTGGAAGTCGTGATTTTTGGCGTGCGCCTCGGCCATTGAACTGTTCTCCTACCCCCGACCGGAGGGCCGCTGCCGGCCCTCGATCCACTGAATGGCGATCTCGACCGGGTAGCCCCGGATTGTTGTGCCCCACCCTTAGCCAGGGTCGCGCGCTGTTGTCACGCTTGCGCGGTCAAAAATTCGACTTCGTCCCCGTGCCACCCGTTGTCGCAAGCGCGGCCGTAGGCTGGCCGTTCTTCGACGCGAAGTAGGTGTAGGACAGCGTCATCTCGGAAAGATGCGCCGTGTTCGAATCCTTGCGGACCTCGGGGTCGATGTAGAACACCACCGGAAAGTCCATCGTCTCGCCGGGCTGAAGCGTCTGCTCGTTGAAGCAGAAGCACTGCACCTTGACGAAGAAACCGCCCATCAGGCCCGGCTGGACGTTGAAGGTCGCAATTCCCGTCGACGGGGTGGATCCGGTATTCTTCACCCGGAAGAACACGGTCTTGGTTTCGCCGAGGCGCGCCTCGACCTTCGGCGACTCGGCCTGGAAGCGCCACAGCAGGCTCGACGACACGTTGGTGTCGAAGCGAACCACCATGCTGTCGTTGATCGCGGCCGCGGTCGGCGCGAGGCCGGTACGGGGCGTACCGTCGTAGCCGGTCGCCTTGCAGAACATGTCGTAGAGCGGCACCGACGCGAAGGCGAGACCGATCATGCCGAACGCGAAGCCGGCGCAGGCCACAGCCGTGATGCCGGCTCGGCGGCCGGGTCCGCGCGGCGGATGTCGGGGGTCGACCATCAGAGGCGTCTCCGTGTGTGACGCGATCAGATCGGACGGTTCAGGACCTGGGGCCCGAGCTTCGCGATCGTCAGCACGTAAAAGATGGTCACCAGCGCGAACAGGACGGCCGCGATCGCGATGGAGCGCTTGCGGCGGCGCTGTGCCTCCTCCGGCGTCAGGGGGCGGGGCGTACCGGGAAGGCCGGGTCGTTCGCTCACAGGCTCACCGCGCGGAACAATCCAAGGCTCTGCTCGGCGAGAAGGGCTGCGAACATGAGGAACAAGTGCAGGATCGAAAAGCCGAACATGCCCATGGCGGCCTTACGCTCGGGCTCGCCGTCACGGTTGCGGAACACGTGAAGGCTGAAGGCGAGCATGCCCAGGCCCCCGAGGAAGGCGGTGACCGCGTAGAGCCATCCGCCGAAGCCGAGGGCGACCGGGGCGAGGCCGAGGGGGAACAGGACGGCCGAGTAGGCGATGATCTGGCGCCGGGTCGAGTCCGGGCCGGCCACGTTCGGCATCATCGGGATGCCGGCCTTGGCGTAATCGGCGGACTTGATCAGCGCGAGCGCCCAGAAATGCGGCGGAGTCCAGATGAAGATGATCAGGAACAGCACCAGCGATTCGATGCCGATCGTGCCGGTGACGGCGGCCTGGCCGACCATCGGGGGGAGGGCGCCGGCGGCGCCGCCGATGACGATGTTCTGCGGCGTGGCCCGCTTCAGCCACATCGAATAGACGACCGCATAGAACACGATGGTGAAGGCGAGGAGCCCAGCCGCGAGCCAGTTCGACGCAAGTCCCAGCACCAGCACCGAACCCACCGACAGGACGATGCCGAACGTCAACGCCTCGTCGGGACGAATCCGGCCGTCCGGGATCGGGCGCTTGGCCGTGCGGGTCATGACCGCATCGATGTCGGCGTCCCACCACATATTGAGGCAGCCGGAAGCGCCAGCGCCGACCGCGATCATCAGGAGCGAGATCGATCCGACAACGGGCTGGATGTGGACGTTCGAGACCACCATGCCGACCAGCGCCGTGAAGATGACGAGCACCATCACGCGGGGCTTGAGCAGGGCGAAGAAGTCCGAAACTTCGCCGCCCACCGGCGACAGAACTTGCGGCTCGGCGCCAGCGGATAGGCTGTTCGACAGGCTCGTCATGGGTACCTGAAAGGGTTTCGTGCTCGGGGGGGCTTCGGATCGCGCCGTCTGGCGCCGCCCTTTGCGGGAGGTCACGGTCTCGCTCGATGGAGCGAGATCGGGGTCTCCGGGAAAGAGCGAGGACCGCTCGCGCGGCCCTCGCAATCCATGAAGCGACTTCGTGTCTTAGTGGTGGCCCGGCTCGTCGATGATCCGGGGAAGGGTCTCGAACTGGTGGAAGGGCGGGGGAGAAGACAGCGTCCACTCCAGGGTCGTCGCACCCTCGCCCCACGGATTGTCGGCGGCGCGCTTGCTCGAACGGAGCGCCAGAACGACGCCGATGAAGAACACCACCATGCCGAGCGCGAAGATGTGCCCGCCCCAGGTGGAGACCTTGTGCCAGCCGGCGAACGCCTCCGGGTAGTCGGCGTAGCGGCGCGGCATCCCGGCGAGGCCGAGGAAGTGCATCGGGAAGAACAGGACGTTCGCGCCGATGAAGGCGAGCCAGAAGTGCAGCTTGCCGGCCCACTCAGGGATGATGTGCCCGGTCATCTTCGGGAACCAGTAGTAGACACCGGCGAAGATGATGAACACGGCACCGAGCGAGAGCACGTAGTGGAAGTGCGCCACGACGTAATAGGTGTCGTGCAGGTACTTATCGACTGCGGAGTTCGCCAGCACCACGCCGGTGACACCACCGACCGTGAAGAGGAAGATGAAGCCGACCGCCCAGTGCATCGCGGCCGTGAAGCGGATCGAGCCGCCCCACATCGTGGCGATCCACGAGAAGATCTTCACACCCGTCGGCACCGCGATGACCATGGTGGCGAAGACGAAGTACGACTGCGTCTGGAGGCTCAGACCGACCGTGTACATGTGGTGCGCCCACACGACGAAGCCGACGACGCCGATGGCGACCATGGCGTACGCCATGGCCAGGTAACCGAACACCGGCTTACGCGAGAAGGTCGAGATGATGTGGGAGACGATGCCGAAGGCCG
The DNA here is from genome assembly GCF_023093475.1 of Methylobacterium sp. 37f. Lineage (NCBI taxonomy): Bacteria > Pseudomonadati > Pseudomonadota > Alphaproteobacteria > Hyphomicrobiales > Methylobacteriaceae > Methylobacterium > Methylobacterium sp. 37f. Next base: position 20,490 of record NZ_JAGHKN010000021.1, on the reverse strand, counting down.
GCAGGATCATGATGTACACTTCGGGGTGACCGAAGAACCAGAACAGGTGCTGGTAGAGGATCGGGTCGCCACCGCCGGCCGGATCGAAGAACGTCGTGCCGAAGTTGCGGTCGGTGAGCAGCATCGTGATCGCGCCGGCAAGGACCGGGAGCGAGAGGAGCAGCAGGAAGGCGGTGACCAGCATCGACCAGGCGAACAGCGGCATCTTGTGCAGGGTCATGCCCGGCGCGCGCATGTTCAGGATGGTGGTGATGAAGTTGATCGCACCGAGGATCGAGCCGGCACCAGAGAGGTGCAGCGCGAAGATCGCGAAGTCGACCGACGGTCCCGGGTGGCCCGAGGTCGACAGGGGCGGGTAGACGGTCCAGCCGGTGCCGGCGCCGTTCGCGCCGGGCGCACCCTCGACGAAAAGCGAGCAGACGAGGCTTAGAAAGCCCGCCACCGTCAGCCAGAACGACACGTTGTTCATGCGCGGGAACGCCATGTCGGGCGCGCCGATCATGAGGGGCACGAACCAGTTGCCGAAGCCGCCGATCAGCGCGGGCATCACCATGAAGAACACCATGATGAGGCCGTGGCCGGTCACGAACACGTTGTAGGTGCCGGGATTGGCGAAGTACTGCAGGCCCGGCTCTTCCATCTCCATCCGGATACCGAACGAGAGGAACGCGCCCATGATGCCTGCGCAGAAGGCGAACAGCAGGTAGAGGGTGCCGATGTCCTTGTGGTTCGTCGACAGGAACCAGCGGGAGAAGAAGGACGGCATGTGGTGGTCGTGGGCATCGTGGTGCCCCGTATGTGCAGCGGCATTCGCCATGGATTGCAGACCTTAGTCCAGGTTTCTCGTGATCATCTCGAAGGAAGCGCCGGGCGCCGCTCAGGGCCCGGCCGCGCGGTCCGCGCCCTTACCGGGCGTCGGCGAACTTGGAAGGGTCGTCAATACGGGCGAACTTCGTCTTACCCTCGGCAAGCCACTTGGCGTAGGCCTCCTCGCTAACGACCTGGACGGTGATCGGCATGTAGGCATGACGCGCGCCACACAGCTCCGAGCACTGACCGTGATAGGTGCCCTCGCGCTCGGCCTTGAACCAGAACTGGTTCAGACGGCCCGGGATGGCGTCGATCTTGAAGCCGAAGGACGGCATCGCCCAGGAATGCATCACGTCGGCGGCGGTGACCTGGATCTTCACGATCTTGTTCACCGGGACGACCATGTCGTTGTCGGTGCCGAGAAGCTTCGGCTGCTTGTCCTCGTCGAGGTTGGCGTCGAAGGTGAAGCCGCCACCGTTCTCCACGGCCGGGTACTCGTAGGACCAGTACCAGGCATGGCCGATGACCTTCACCAGGACGTCGGCCTTCGGATCGGAGAGCTGGGTGCGGAGCAGGCGGAACGACGGGATCGCCACGGCCACGAGGATGAGCACCGGAACGATGGTCCAGGCCACTTCGATCATGGTGTTGTGGGTGGTCTTCGAGGGCGTCGGGTTGGCCTTCTCGCTGAACCGGAAGACGCAGTAGAGAAGCAGCCCGAGCACGAAGAGCGAGATGCCGAACGACAGCCAGTGCATGCCGTGCTCGAACGAATGGATGTCCCGTGCGTTCTCGGTGACGGCGACCTGACGGTCCATCTGCCACGGAACCGGCTGGCCGATGCCGGCAGCGAGCGAAGACGACGTAGAAACGAGGAACGCGCCGAGCGCGGCAAGCCCCCATGATGACCGGTGTTGCGCCTGCGACGTCCGCATGTGCCTCTCTTGGCTCCCCGTGATAATGATCGCCGATGCCGCGCGTCTTGCTGGGTTTGGTCTAAATCGCAAGTGCATTTCGCGGATCGCGGGCCGTTCGCGGGTTTGAGCCCACGTCTGGCCGATTGGCGTGTCAGACCACAAGGCCGGGAGGTGTGCAACCGCAACAGCGTCGCATCACACGGCTTCTTGGACGCGACCTGCCGGTTTTCCCATCGCTCTGCGGTCGCATTGCCGATGATTCAGAGTGATGCCGTGGATGGCCGCGGAGATGCTACAGGCTCCCGGCTCGCGTGGTGAGGTGAGGTTTTCGCGTGATCGACCGGTTGGAGTTCATCCTCGCCCTGGCGCGCGAACGTCACTTCGGACGAGCGGCACAGGTCTGCAACGTGTCGCAGCAGACCCTGTCGGCCGGCGTCAAGCAGCTCGAGGAACGACTGGGCGTGCTCCTCGTGCAGCGCGGCTCCCGCTTCCAGGGGTTCACGCCGGAGGGCGAGCGGGTTCTCGAATGGGCACGCCGCATCGTCGGCGATGCCCGCGCCATGCGGGAGGAGGTCACGAGCCTGCGCCGTGGCCTGTCGGGAAATCTCCGGCTCGCCGCGATCCCGACCGCGACCCCCATCGTGGCCGCGTTGACGACGCCGTTCCGGGCCCGCCACCCGAACGTGCGCTTCTCCGTGCAATCGACGACGTCCGGCGAGATCGGGCGCCTCATCGCCGACCTCGAGATCGATGCGGGCATCACCTACCTGGAGAACGAGCCGCTCGGCCGGTTGACTGCGGTCCCGCTCTACCGGGAGCGCTATCGTCTGCTGACGGCCGTCGATGGCACCTTCGGGTCGCGGGACACCGTCACCTGGGACGAGGTCGCGAGCCTGCCGCTCTGCCTGTTGACGCCGGACATGCAGAACCGCCGCATCATCGACCGGCAATTGCTGAAGGCCGGGACGGAATCTGCGCCTTTGCTCGAATCCAATTCGATGATCGTCCTCCTGACCCACGTGCGTACGGCCAAATGGGCGAGCATCATGCCGGCGGTTCTCGCGGATACCTTCCGGCTGAGCGACCGCGTCCGGGCGGTGCCGATCGTCGACCCGGATGTGAGCCACCTCGTCGGCCTTGTCGTCCCTGAGCGCGAGCCGATGACGCCGCTCTGCGCCGGCCTCATCGTGGAAGCCAGGAACGCGGCGACCGGCATCGAGCAGATGATCGACGACCTCTAGAAAAATTTGAGACGACTCGCAAAACTTTTCAGTCGCTATGAATTTTTGCGTTGCAGCATCGGCTTCTGACAAAAAATCGTTGTCGGCCGACCGAACAGGGCGATTGATCCTCGGGTGGCGATATACCACCTTGGAACCAGAACAAGATAAGTCTGGGTAGGAACAATGGTGCCGAACGAGCCCTGGAGCGAGCCCCGCGCCGCCGGGATCATCGCCGAACATGTCCACCTCGAAGGTGCGACGCTCCCCATCCTGCACGCTCTGCAGGAAACCTTCGGCTACGTCGACGAAGGGGCGGTTCCGCTGATCGCGGACGCCTTGAATCTGTCGCGCGCCGAAGTCCACGGCTGCATCACCTTCTATCATGATTTCCGCAGAGCGCCGGCCGGGCGGCACCAGGTGAAGCTGTGTCGGGCCGAAGCCTGCCAGGCGATGGGATCGGACGCGCTGCACGCGGAGATTCTCGGACGGCTCGGGATCGACTGGCACGGGACCACCCCGGACGGACAGATCACCGTCGAGCCGGTCTACTGCCTCGGCCTCTGCGCCAACGGTCCGGGCGCTTTGGTCGACGATGAGCCGGTCGCCCGGCTGACGGCCGATTCCCTCGAAGCTGCTCTCACGGAGGTGAAGTCGTGAGCATCACGATCTACGTTCCGCGGGATGCGGTCGCGCTCGGTCTGGGCGCCAACCGGGTCGCGCGCGCGATCTTCGCCGGCGCCGAACGCCGCGGCCTCGACGTCACCATCGTGCGGACCGGCTCGCGCGGGCTGCTCTGGCTCGAGCCGATGGTCGAAGTCGCGACCGACGAGGGCCGGGTTGCGTACGGGCCGGTCACGGTTTCCGATGTCGACGCTCTGCTGGATGCCGGGCTGGCGACCGGCGGCGACCATGCGCTTCGCCTGGGCGACCCGGAGAAGATCCCCTATCTGGCCCGCCAGCATCGTCTCACCTTCCAGCGCTGCGGCGTGGTCGATCCGGTCTCGGTCGACGACTATCGGGCGCATGGCGGTTACAAGGGCCTGGAAGCCGCGCTGAAGCTCGATGCGGCCGGCATCGTCGCCGAGGTGCGGGAATCCGGTTTGCGTGGACGCGGCGGCGCGGGCTTCCCCGCCGGCATCAAGTGGAACACGGTGATGCTGGCGCAATCGCACCAGAAATACGTGGTCTGCAACGCCGACGAGGGCGATTCCGGCACATTCGCCGACCGCATGATGATGGAGGGCGATCCCTTCAATCTCATCGAGGGCATGACCATCGCGGGGATCGCGACCGGGGCCACCCGCGGCTACATCTATCTGCGCTCCGAGTATCCCCAGGCCTTCGCGACCCTCAAGGAGGCGATCGCCAACGGGATCAAGGCCGGATTCCTGGGCGACAACGTCATGAACTCGGGAAAGGCCTTCCACCTGGAAGTCCGTCTCGGGGCAGGGGCCTATATCTGCGGGGAGGAGACGTCGCTGCTGGAGAGCCTGGAAGGCCGTCGCGGCATCGTCCGCGCCAAGCCGCCCATTCCGGCTCTGAAGGGCTTTCTCGGCCAGCCGACCCTCGTCAACAACGTGATGACCTTCACGGCGGTGCCCTACATCCTGGAGCACGGCGCCAAGGCCTATGCGGAGTACGGCATGGGCCGCTCCCTCGGCACGCTCGCGATCCAGCTCGCCGGTAACATCAAGCATGGCGGTCTGATCGAGTACGCGTTCGGCATCACGCTGCGTGAGATCATCGAGGATTTCGGCGGCGGTACGCAGAGCGGCCGTCCGGTCCGCGCCGTGCAGGTCGGTGGCCCGCTCGGGGCCTACTTCCCCGACCACCTGCTCGACACGCCGCTCGATTACGAGGCGATGGCGGCGAACAAGGGCCTCGTCGGACACGGCGGCATCGTGGTGTTCGACGACACCGTGGACATGGCCAAGCAGGCCCGCTTCGCCTTCGAGTTCTGCGCGGTCGAATCGTGCGGCAAGTGCACGCCCTGCCGCATCGGCGCGACCCGCGGCGTCGAGACCATGGACAAGGTCATCGCCGGAATCCGGCCGACCGAGAACCTCGCTGTGGTCGCCGACCTCTGCGACGTGATGACCGACGGTTCGCTGTGCGCCATGGGCGGTCTGACGCCGATGCCCGTCATGAGCGCGATCACCCACTTCCCCGAGGATTTCCAGCAGCGCGGACCGATGTCCGTCGCCGCTGAATAAGGAGGCGCGATCCATGGCCCTCATCAAAGAGATCGACTACGGCACCCCGATCCGGGTGAACGAGCAGACCGTGACGCTCACCATCGACGGGATGAGCGTGACGGTACCGGCGGGCACGTCCGTGATGGCGGCCGCCATGCATGCCGGCACCCAGATCCCCAAGCTCTGTGCTACCGATTCGCTTGAGGCCTTCGGCTCCTGCCGTCTCTGCCTCGTGGAGATCGAGGGACGGCGTGGCACGCCGGCCTCGTGCACGACGCCGGCCGAGAACGGCATGGTGGTCTCGACCCAGACGGACAAGCTGGCCAAGCTCCGCAAGGGCGTGATGGAGCTCTACATCTCCGATCACCCCCTGGACTGCCTGACCTGCGCCGCCAACGGCGACTGCGAGTTGCAGGACATGGCCGGCGCGGTCGGCCTGCGGGACGTGCGCTACGGCTATGACGGGGCCAACCACGTCAAGCCGACCTCCGAGCAGTACCTGCCGAAGGACGCGTCCAACCCGTACTTCACCTACGACCCGTCGAAGTGCATCGTCTGCAATCGCTGCGTCCGTGCCTGCGAAGAGACGCAGGGCACCTTCGCGCTGACGATCTCGGGGCGCGGCTTCGACAGCCGCGTCGCCGCCGGCCCGACCGATTTCTTCAACTCGGAATGCGTCTCCTGCGGCGCCTGCGTCCAGGCCTGCCCGACCGCGACCCTCCAGGAGAAGTCGATCATCGAGCACGGTCAGCCGGACCACTCGGAGATCACCACCTGCGCCTATTGCGGCGTCGGCTGCTCGTTCAAGGCCGAGATGCAGGGCACCCGCATCGTCCGCATGGTGCCCTACAAGGGCGGCAAGGCGAACGAGGGCCATTCCTGTGTGAAGGGCCGGTTCGCCTACGGCTACGCCACCCACAAGGACCGCATCACCAAGCCGATGATCCGCGACAAGATCACGGACCCCTGGCAGGAAGTCTCCTGGGAGGTCGCGATCGATCGCGCGGCGTCCGAGTTCAAGCGCATCCAGGCCAAGTACGGCAAGGATTCGGTTGGCGGCATCACCTCGTCCCGCTGCACCAACGAGGAAGCCTACCTCGTTCAGAAGCTGGTCCGCGCGGCCTTCGGCAACAACAACGTCGACACCTGCGCCCGCGTCTGCCACTCGCCGACCGGCTACGGCCTGATGTCGACGCTCGGGACTTCGGCCGGCACCCAGGACTTCGCCTCCGTGGCGCATTCCGATGTCATCCTGGTCATCGGCGCGAACCCGACGGACGGCCACCCGGTCTTCGCGTCCCGCATGAAGAAGCGCCTTCGCGAGGGTGCGAAGCTCATCGTCGCCGATCCGCGTAAGATCGACCTGGTGAAGTCGCCTCACATCAAGGCCGATTATCATCTGCCGCTGAAGCCGGGTTCGAACGTCGCCTTCATCAACTCGATGGCGCATGTCATCGTCACCGAAGGCCTCGTCGACGAAGCCTATGTCCGTGAACGGTGCGATCTCGGCGACTTCGAAGCCTGGGCGCGCTTCGTGGCCGACGAGCGTCATTCCCCCGAGGCGCAGGCCACCTATACCGGCATCGATCCGGCCGAGTTGCGCGCCGCCGCCCGGCTCTATGCCAAGGGCGGTGCCGCCGGCATCTATTACGGCCTCGGCGTCACCGAGCACAGCCAGGGTTCGACCATGGTCATGGGCATGGCCAACATCGCCATGGCCACCGGCAACATCGGCATGCTGGGCGCCGGCGTGAACCCGCTCCGCGGCCAGAACAATGTCCAGGGCTCCTGCGACATGGGTTCGTTCCCGCACGAGCTGCCGGGATACCGCCACGTCTCGGACGATGCCACCCGCGAGACCTTCGAGGCGCTCTGGGGCGTGTCCCTCGACCAGCATCCGGGCCTGCGCATCACCAACATGCTCGATGAGGCCGTCGATGGCGCCTTCAAGGGCATGTACATCCAGGGCGAGGATATCGCCCAGTCCGACCCCGACACGCACCATGTGACGGCGGGCCTGATGGCGATGGAGTGCATCGTCATCCAGGACATCTTCCTGAACGAGACCGCGAAATACGCGCACGTCTTCCTCCCGGGCGCTTCGTTCCTGGAGAAGGATGGCACCTTCACCAATGCCGAGCGCCGCATCTCCCGCGTGCGCAAGGTGATGCCGCCGCTGTCCGGCGTCGGCGACTGGGAGGGCACGATGCTGCTCTCCAACGCTCTCGGCTACCCGATGAACTATAGCCACCCGAGCGAGATCATGGACGAGATCGCGTCTCTGACGCCGAGCTTCTCCGGCGTCAGCTTCGCCAAAATCGATGAACTCGGCTCGATCCAGTGGCCGTGCAACGAGGCCGCGCCGCGCGGGACCCCGATGATGCATGTGGACCGCTTCGTGCGCGGTCTCGGCAAGTTCATGATCACCGAGTACGTGCCCACCGAGGAGCGGACCGGACCGCGCTTCCCGCTGATTCTGACGACGGGCCGCATCCTGTCGCAGTACAATGTCGGCGCGCAGACCCGCCGGACGGAGAACTCGCGCTGGCACGAGGAGGATGTGCTGGAGATTCACCCCTTCGACGCCGAGGTTCGGGGCATCGTCGATGGCGACCTCGTCGCCCTCGAAAGCCGGTCGGGCGATATCGCCTTGAAGGCCATCGTCTCCGAGCGCATGCAGCCTGGCGTCGTCTACACGACCTTCCACCATGCCAAGACCGGCGCCAACGTGATCACCACCGATTACTCGGATTGGGCCACCAACTGTCCCGAGTACAAGGTCACGGCGGTCCAGATCCGGCGGACGAATCGCCCGTCCGATTGGCAGGCGCGATTCTTCGAGGAGGACTTCTCGTTGACCCGGATTGCGACCCAGCTGAATGCGGCCGAGTGATCCGCAGGGCCTGACGGCGAACGAAGAGGACGTGCCGGTCGAGACTGCCCGGCGCGTCCCCACCCTGGTCGTCGCCTACGACGATCCGGAACCCCGGACCGGAACCCGTCCCCTCGCGGTCGAGATGCCGGTCAATCTCGTCTACGGCACGGTGCCCTATGCCGTGATGATGACGACGCCGGCCGACCTCGTGGATTTCGCCTACGGGTTCAGCCTGACCGAGGGCATCGTCGCCTCGGCTGACGAGATCCGCTCGGTACGGGTCGAAGCGGACACGGCGGAAGGCGGCATGCGCCTTCTCGTCGACCTGGTGCCCGGGCGCTTGCGCGAACATCTCTCGCGCAAGCGCGCCATGTCGGGACGCACCGGCTGCGGCGTCTGCGGGATCGACGATCTGGCCTCGCTGCCGAAGGCCGATGCGCCTCTGCACGGGGCCGGACAGGTCACGATCGCGGCGATCCAGCGGGCGCTGCTGGCCATGGGCGACGCGCAGGTGCTGAACGCCGAAACCCGGGCGGTTCACGCGGCCGCCTGGGCCGACCTCGACGGCACCCTCGTGGCCCTCCGCGAGGATGTCGGGCGCCACAACGGCCTCGACAAGCTGATCGGCGCCCTGATGCAGCGGGGGACTGATCCGGCGGACGGCTTCGTCGTGATCACAAGCCGCTGCTCCTTCGAGATGGTGGAGAAGGCGGCGAGCCTCGGTGCCACGGTGCTGGTGGCGATCTCGGCGCCGACCTCTCTCGCCATCGACCGCGCCCGCCTGCACGGCATGACGCTCTGCGCCATCGCCCGCTCCGACACGCTGACGGTGTTCACCGGCCACGAACGCCTCGTCCTATCCGCGCTGCCCTGAAGGCGCGAGAATCTCGTTCCTTCGCGCATTCTTTCCTTCGCGAATCCCAGCCCTCACCGAATTCCGTGCCCCCGAGAGAGTTGCCGACCCCATGAGCGCCCTGACATCCGACCAGAAGCTGGTTCGCATGGCGAACCAGATCGCCACCTTCTTTCGGTCCTACCCGGACGAGGAGGCGGTCGCCGGCATTCACAAGCACATCGTGGCGTTCTGGACGCCGAAGATGCGCGCCGCTCTCGAGGCCTTCGGCCCGAAGCCGGAGAGCGGACTCGACCCGCTCGCGCTGCGCGCCCTTCAGGATACGCCACAGGCCGAGAGCCCGGTCCGTGCCGGCACCCGCGACCCTCATCTGCAGGGAGCGGGCGCCAGCGACGCCGGCTGAGCCGCCCTTCGCGTCCGTGCTCCCGAAGGCCGGCGGATCCGAGTCCCGTTGGCCCGGAGCCTATTCGGGCTCCTTGGCGGTGGTGCCGGGAACGATCGTCGCGCCACCGATGACCCGGACCGGGCGCTTGGCGTCCGATGGAACATCCTTCCAGTTCTGCGCCACCGGCTTCTCGGGCGGCGGTGGCTGAACGGAGGCCGGCGTCAGGCTGCCGGGTGCTTCGACCTTGGGCGGTGTGGCTGCAGCTGATGCGGGAGCCCCGTCCGACTTCGGCTCGTTTTTCGCCGCCGCCGGCGGCACCTCCGAAAGCTTGGGCGAAAGCTTGGGTGCGTCCGGCATCGCGACGGGAGCGGCGGCCTTGGGCGGAGGGCTCAGGCGCACCACCCGTCGCGGACCGTCGGACTTCGGCTTCGCTTCGGACCCACGGGCATCGGGATTCAAGCCCATGATGTTGGAGTCCACCGATTCGGGTCGCACCCGTCGGATAAACTGCTGTCGTTCGGCCGGATCGGGGCGCAGCCGACGCGCCGGCTCCTGCGGGAAGGGGATATCCCCGGGTGGAATGATCCGCTCGGCCTCCCGGATCGGGCGGCGGGGGGACTCGTCCTCCTCGGTCCAGCCATAGCCCGGCGTCCGGCGCACGATTCGGGCAGGCGCTTCGGGGGCGATGTCGAGACGCTGCCGACCGAGAATCCGGCCGTCCCGCGCATCGACGAACAGACGCAAACGGTCGCCATAGGGATTCGAGGCTTCGACGATATACGCCTGCCCGTCGAATCGCGGCCGCGTCACCGCCGTGAAGCCGCGGTCGTTGAGGCGCCAGACGACGGCCCGTGGTGGCAGGAGAATGTCGGGCTCGTAGGCATATTGCGCCCGCGCCGTGTCGGCGCCCGTTATCGTGATGAGAATCGCCAGGCCCGCGAATCGAGCACGCAGGGATGGGGATGCACGCATGGAAGTCCTGCGAGACGAAACCATCGATCTGAGATCCCGAGTGAGGTCGGTTCGGAGGCCTGCTGTTGGCGCAGGTCCTCCGCTCCACGATCCGCCAGGGTCCAGGGAACCCGCATGCCGCTTGTGCTCGGCCCACTGGGTAGACAGCCGGATTGGGGCAAGATTGCGGGCTCGTCGCCGATCAGTGATCGCAACGATGCAATGGTCGTGTCATCATCGTGGTATACAGCGGCATGGCGGCACCGACGCGGGCAGGGAACCGTGCGCTGGAAAACCGCAGCGCGGGCACGGACGCGCTCTTGCTGGAGCCTTTAAAATCTGTCACTTTCTGCGGGTAGGACAGTAGAGCTGTCCCATTCCCGGCGGGATACCTGTCCGGAAGGCTGTGAGGATCTCGCTCAGGTGACGTTGCCGGCGACCAAACGAGATTCGAAGCCGGTCGCCATCGCGGCGATCCGGGCCCGCACGGCTTGAGATCAAGCCGGCGTCGAGCCCGCGAGTTGCGGGCGCTTCCTGACCGAAGAACCCGCCAAGAGCCGACGCTGTCGAGAGATGAAACCCGGATCCTTTCAGGATTTGGGCATGAAACATGCTCGCATGCGAGCAGGTCGGAGGCGAGAGATGGTGGACGTGGTCGCATCTTCTGAGTTCGGGGCACTCCAGGCGTCGGTTCCTGCGACCCGCGACGGTACCAAGCCGCTGATCGTGCGTGATACTGCTCTGGCGAAAGCTCAGGGCCTCTACGATCCGGCCCGCGAAAGCGATGCGTGCGGCGTTGGTTTTGTTGCCGACATGCACGACCGTCGCACGCATGCCATCGTCCAGCAGGGTCTGCAGATCCTGAAGAACCTCGACCATCGTGGCGCCGTTGGTGCCGATCCCAAGATGGGCGACGGCTGCGGCATCCTTGTCCAGATCCCCCACGCCTTCTTCAAGGCAGAGTGCGAGGCCCTTGGCATCGCACTCCCGGAGCCAGGTCACTACGGCGTCGGTCAGTTCTTCATGCCCAAGGACGCGGAGGCGCGTTCGCTGGTCGAAGACATCGTGGAGAAGGCCCTTGCCGACGAGGGCTTACCTTTCCTTGGATGGCGCGATGTACCGGTCGATCCAAGCGATCTCGGCGTCATGGTCAGAGAGACAGAGCCTTGCCACCGGCAAATTTTTATCGGCCGACCGGCATCGGTGTCCGAGGAAGACGCCTTTGAGCGCCGCCTGTTCACCGCTCGCAAGGTCATCTCGAACAAAGTCTACGGACTGAAAGACGAGCGCGCGAACACCTATTATCCGGTTTCGCTCTCGACCCGGACCATCGTCTACAAAGGCATGGTACTGGTCGACCAGCTTGGCGAATATTACCGCGACCTTCAGGATGAGCGCTTCGTCTCGGGGCTCGCCCTGGTGCACCAGCGCTTTGCGACCAACACCTTCCCGACTTGGCGCCTTTCGCATCCCTACCGCATGGTCGCGCATAATGGCGAGATCAACACCCTGCGGGGCAACGTCAACTGGATGGCGGCTCGTCAGGCCAGCGTCGATTCGGAGCTGTTCGGCAACGACATCTCGAAGCTTTGGCCGATCTCCTACGAGGGTCAGTCCGATACCGCGTGTTTCGACAACGCTCTCGAGTTCCTCGTACAGGGCGGGTACTCGCTCGCGCACGCGATGATGATGCTCATCCCCGAGGCTTGGGCCGGCAACCCGCTGATGAGCGAGGAGCGGCGTGCCTTCTACGAGTACCACGCCGCTTTGATGGAGCCATGGGACGGCCCGGCCGCCGTATGCTTCACTGACGGCCGGCAAATCGGCGCTACGCTCGACCGCAATGGTCTGCGCCCAGCCCGCTACCTCGTTACTGACGATGGTCTCGTGGTGCTTGCCTCCGAGATGGGCGTGCTGCCGATCCCGGACGATAAGATCGTCGAGTCCTGGCGCCTGCAGCCGGGCCGGATGTTGCTTATCGACCTCGAGAAGGGCCGGATCGTCTCGGATGAGGAAATCAAGAGCGAGCTCGCAGCGGCGCACCCCTATGCCGAGTGGGTGAAGAACACACAAATCGTCCTGGAGGATTTGAAGCCGGTCATCCCGCGTGCGTCGCGCTCGGACGTGTCGCTCCTCGATCGCCAGCAAGCCTTCGGATATAGCCAGGAAGACTTGAAGCTGCTCATGGCGCCCATGGCGGTGACCGGGCAGGAGGCAGTGGGCTCCATGGGCACCGACACGCCACTCTCAGCGCTGTCTGACAAGCCGAAGTCGCTATACTCGTACTTCAAGCAGAACTTCGCGCAGGTCACCAACCCGCCGATCGACCCGATCCGCGAGGAGGCCGTAATGAGCCTCGTCTCGTTCATCGGTCCGCGTCCGAACCTGCTCGACATGGAGGGGGCCTCCCGCAAGAAGCGCCTCGAGGTCCGCCAGCCGATTCTCACCAATGGCGACCTCGAGAAGATCCGCTCCATCTCCCATTTCGAGGATCGGTTCGACACCAAGACCCTCGACATGACTTTCCCGGCCGAGACTGGCGCGGCAGCCATGGAGGGTGCCGTCGACCGCCTATGCGATCGGGCTGAGGTTGCCGTGCGTGGTGGCTATAACATCATCATTCTGTCGGACCGCGGCATAGGACCCGACCGCATTGCGATTCCGGCTCTCCTGGCAACGGCCGCCGTGCATAATTACCTGATCCGGAAGGGACTTCGCACCTCCGTCGGACTCGTAATCGAATCGGGCGAGCCACGGGAGGTGCATCATTTCGCGTGCCTTGCCGGCTACGGCGCAGAGGCGATCAACCCCTATCTCGCCTTCGAGACGCTGATCGCGATGAAGGATGAGTTCCCGCCTGACCTCACGCCCGACGAGATTGTCTATCGCTACATCAAGTCGATCGATAAGGGGTTGCTGAAAGTGATGTCCAAGATGGGCATCTCGACCTATCAGTCCTACTGCGGTGCGCAGATATTTGACGCCATCGGTCTGAACTCATCGTTTGTCGCGCGGGATTTCTTCGGTACGGCAACGACCATCGAGGGCATCGGTATGGCCGAGGTCGCGCAAGAGACTGCGCGGCGGCACACCGATGCTTTTGGTGACTCGCCGATCTATCGCACAGCCCTCGATGTCGGTGGCGAGTATGCCTACCGCTTGCGCGGCGAGAGCCACACCTGGACTCCGGATTCGGTCGCGACCCTTCAGCATGCCGTGCGCCTCGGCCTGCCCGATCGCTATCGCGAATATGCCCGGCTGGTGAACGAGCAAGAAAATCACCTCAAGACGATCCGCGGCCTGTTCCGCATCAAGCAGGCGGCAGAACTCGGTCGGCCGCCGGTGGACATCGATCAGGTCGAGCCAGCAGCCGACATCGTCAGGCGCTTCGCAACCGGTGCCATGTCCTACGGGTCCATCTCGAAGGAGGCGCACGAGACCCTCGCCATTGCGGTGAATTCGTTCGGTGGCCGGTCGAACTCGGGAGAAGGCGGCGAGGAGGTCGAGCGCTTCAAGCCGATGGCGGACGGCCGCTCGCGCCGCTCGGCCATCAAGCAGGTGGCTTCAGGCCGCTTCGGCGTCACAACGGAATACCTCGTCAATTCCGATATGATGCAGATTAAGGTCGCTCAGGGTGCCAAGCCCGGTGAGGGCGGTCAGTTGCCCGGTCACAAGGTCGACGCCAAGATCGCCAAGGTCCGCTACGCCACTCCTGGCGTCGGCCTGATCTCACCGCCGCCGCACCACGACATCTACTCGATCGAAGATCTGGCTCAGCTGATCTTCGACCTGAAGAACGTGAACCCCGAAGCGGACGTTTCGGTGAAGCTCGTCTCCGAAGTCGGCGTCGGCACGGTGGCTACCGGCGTCGCCAAGGCGAGAGCCGACCACATCACAATCTCGGGCTTCGATGGCGGTACCGGTGCCGCACCCCTGACTTCGATCAAGCACGCGGGCGGTCCCTGGGAGACGGGTCTTGCCGAGACCCAGCAGACTCTGGTGTTAAGCCATCTGCGTGGGCGCGTCGTGCTCCAGGCCGATGGCGGCATCCGGACGGGTCGTGACGTCCTCGTAGCAGCGCTGCTCGGTGCCGATCAGTTTGGCTTCTCGACAGCTCCGCTGATTGCGGCCGGCTGCATCATGATGCGGAAATGTCACCTGAACACCTGCCCGGTTGGCGTGGCAACGCAAGATCCAGTCCTGCGCAAGCGATTCAAAGGCACGCCCGAGCATGTGATCAATTACTTCTTCTTCGTAGCCGAGGAACTGCGCGAACTGATGGCCTCCATGGGATTCACCAAGCTCGAGGATCTCATCGGCCGGGCCGACTTCCTCGACACGCTGGAGGTGATCAATCACTGGAAGGCGCGCGGCCTCGATTTTTCAAAGCTGTTCCACCGTCCGGAGGTGCCCGAGCACGTCGCCATTCGCCATACCGAGAAGCAGAAGCACCCGATTGACACGGTTCTGGACCGTCGCCTGATCGCTGGCGCTCAGTCGGCTCTCGATGGGGGTGAGGCGGTCGTGGTGCAGGACGTGATCAGGAACTCGGACCGTACGGCCGGTGCCATGCTTTCCGGCATGGTCGCTAAGCGCTATGGCCACGAAGGCTTGCCAGACGACACGATCCGGGTCGAACTCGCCGGCACTGCTGGCCAGAGCTTCGGTGCCTGGCTGGCTGCCGGCGTAACCATCGTGCTCACGGGCCATGCCAACGACTATGTCGGCAAGGGGCTGTCCGGCGGCAAGCTGATCATCCGGCCATCCGACGCCTTGAAGGCACTGGGCTCACACCTGATCATGGCGGGTAACACGGTGTTGTACGGAGCGATTGCAGGAGAGGCCTACATCCGTGGTTCAGCCGGTGAGCGTTTCGCGGTTCGCAACTCGGGCGCCATCGCGGTGGTCGAGGGCATGGGCGACCACGGCTGCGAGTACATGACGGGCGGTGTCGTCGTGTCGATCGGCGAAACTGGACGCAACTTTGCGGCCGGCATGTCGGGGGGCATTGCTTATGTGCTCGACGAGGACGGCTCGTTCTCCGCCCGCTGCAACCTCTCCATGGTCGATCTGGAGCCTGTTGAGGAGGAGGACGATCTCATGCGCCGCTTCCATCAGGACGGTGACCTGGAGACGAAGGGACGCGTCGACATCCTCGCTGACATGTCCGGCCATGACGAAGAGCGACTGTCTCAGCTCATTACTAACCACCTGAAATACACCGGCTCTCCGCGTGCCAAGGCGATCCTCGATGACTGGGCCGGTTACCGTACCAAGTTCGTCAAGGTGATGCCGGTCGAGTACCGCCGGGCACTGAGAGAGATGGAAATGGCGCGGATGCCAGTGGCAGCCGAATAGGGTTGAATCTTAGGCCGGTACACGAGGCTACGAACCGGTAATCAGAACGGGCTTCCAGGCTGGCGGTCGGCACTAAGACGCAGTCTCGCACGGGTAACTAGAGGGTGGATCGGACGATACGGCCGATCAATCCTGTTCAATAGCGGAATAGGCCGATCCGGCTGCCTTCCGCGCGACGGACCAGACAGACTCGCGAAAGACAGTCAGACGATGGGCAAGGTCACGGGTTTTCTCGAATTTGACCGGCAAGAGCAGAAGTATCAGCTCGCCGCCGATCGCGTGCGGCACTTTCGCGAGTTCACGCTGCCGCTCGACGAACATGATCTGAAGAAGCAGGCGGCTCGCTGCATGGATTGTGGCATTCCGTTTTGTCACGGCCCAACCGGTTGCCCGGTCCACAATCAGATCCCGGACTGGAACGAACTCGTTTACCAGTCGGATTGGGAGGAGGCGGCGCGCAACCTCCACTCCACCAACAACTTCCCTGAATTCACTGGCCGCATCTGTCCGGCGCCGTGCGAGGAAGCTTGCACCCTGAATCTTGAGAACCAGCCGGTGGCGATCAAGACCATCGAGCAGGCAATTGCCGATCGTGCTTGGAACAATGGCTGGGTGAAGCCTGAGCCAGCTGAGCACAAGACCGGCAAGAAGATCGCGGTCATCGGGTCCGGTCCCGCGGGCATGGCAGCTGCGCAGCAACTTGCCCGCGTCGGACACGAGGTTCACGTCTTCGAGCGAGAGCCGAAGGCTGGTGGTCTGCTTCGCTACGGCATCCCCGACTTCAAGATGGAGAAGCGCCACATTGATCGGCGTGTGAAGCAGATGGAAATAGAGGGCGTTCGGTTCCACTACGGAGTGAATGTTGGAGTAAACAAGCCGCTCCACGAAATTTCCGCCGAGTTCGACGCAGTGCTGTTCGCTGGTGGCGCTGAGGATCCGCGCAATCCGCAATTGCCTGGTCAAGAGCTTCAGGGCGTGCATTACGCCATGCCGTTCTTGGTACAGTCGAACCGCCGGGTTGGCGCCGAGCCAATGCCGGGGAATGGCGAACCACCAATCCTTGCGACAGCCAAGAATGTAGTCGTCATCGGCGGCGGCGACACAGCCTCGGATTGCGTGGGAACCTCGTTCCGGCAGGGCGCCCTCTCGGTGACCCAACTTGACATTCGTCCGCGTCCACCGGAGCGCGAGGATAAGCTTTCGGTCTGGCCCTACTGGCCCACCAAGATGAGAACCTCATCGAGTCAGGCAGAGGGTGCGGAGCGCGAGTTCCAGGCCGCGACACTTCGCCTTGAGGGCAAGAAAGGTAAGCTGACCGGCGTGGTCTGTACCCGCGTCGATGAAAAGCGTCAGCCAATCCCGGGAGGCGAATTTATCTTGCCTGCGGATCTCGTCTTCTTAGCGATTGGCTTCGCCGGCTCGATCCGCCAAGGGTTGTTGGAAGAATCTGGCGTTGTCATGGACAGGCGTGGCAACGTAACCGCCAACGAACTGGACTATCGGACTTCAAACGAGAAGATCTATGCGGCTGGTGATATGCGCCGTGGCCAGTCACTTGTGGTTTGGGCGATCCGCGAAGGCCGTCAGGCTGCCCGCTCGATTGACGAGGCGCTGATGGGCGCAAGTATCCTGCCGCGTTGACACAGGAGCGCCTTGCCTCACCAACGATGGTGTTTTGGGCAATGACGGCTCTGCCGACTCAGTCTGGAACACCTTTGAAAATTTCGCTATTACTTGGCGTCGCCAGATGATTTGGGACAGTCTGCGGAGTTCAGGAGGGGAGGCTCTGGTCCATCTGGGTATGAGGTTAGGCGGCCTGCGCGTGGTGGCGTAAGCGGCGATCCATCAGGGTCTGGCGCTTGATGCGTTCGCGCTCGGCCAGGATCCCTTCGCCGCGTCCAAAGTATACGTCAGCGGGCGTGAGGTTGCTCAGGCTCTCATGGGCTCGGGCATGGTTGTAGTGTTCGACGAAGTCGGCAACCTGCGTCTCCAGCTCGCCGGGCAAGTCGGCGTGTTCGAGCAGGATGCGGTTCTTGAGCGTCTGATGCCAACGCTCGATCTTGCCCTGCGTTTGAGGATGGCATGGCGCACCGCGGATGTGGGTCATGCCCCGAATGCCGAGCCAGTCAGCCAGGTCGCTGGCGACGTAACTCGACCCGTTGTCGGAGAGCAGGCGTGGCCGCTGCATCACCCGCGCCTGATCGAGTCCAGCCGCACCCAGCGCCAGGTCGAGCGTGGCGGTGACGTCGCTGGCCTGCATCGTCGTGCACAGCTTCCACGCCACGATGTAGCGTGAGAAGTCGCTACGCGGTCCTTCGGTTCGTCCAGCACCGTCGACAAGTAGTACCAGCCCCAGCCAACGACCTTCAGATAGGTGAAGTCCGTCTGCCAAAGCTGGTTGGGCGCGGTGGTCTTATCGTGGAACTCGTCGGCGGCCTTGATGACGATATAGGCCGGGCTGGTGATCAGGTCCTGAGCCTTGAGCAGCCGGTAGACGGTCGCTTCCGAGACGAAGTAGCCCCGCTCGTCGGTGAAGCGCACCGCCAGCTCACGCGGGCTGAGTTCAGGCTGCTCCAAGGCCAGGGCAACGATCTGCTCGCGGATCTCCGCAGGTAGGCGGTTCCAGACCCGGCTCGGCCGCGAGGGATGGTCGCTCAACGCCTTGGGGCCGCCGCGCTGGTAAGCGTCGTACCAGCGGTAAAACGTCGAGCGCGTGATGCCGAGCTTGTCCAGGGTGGCACGCACCGGCAGGTGGGATTGCTCGACGAGTTGGATGATCTCCAGCTTCTCGGGGGCCGGGTACCTCATGCCTCGTCGCCCCCAGCCCCGCTCATGCTTTTTCTAAGCAGACGGTTCTCCAGCACGAGATCAGCCACGACCTCCTTGAGCGCCGCCGTCTCGCGGCGCAGTTCTCGCACCTCGTCCGTCGTTGCCGCGCGCGCCGTGTCGCCGGACAGGCGCTTCTTGCCCGCCTCCAGGAACTCCTTGGACCGGCCGCAGTACATCGGGGCGGCGATCCCCTCGCGCCGGCACAGCTCGGCGATGCTGTCCTCGCCGCGCAAGCTTTCCAGTACGACGCGGATCTTCTCCTCGGACGAGAACTGTCGACGTGTGGCCCGGCGGATGTCCTTGATCACCGCTTCTGCCGGCTTCTTGGCCGGTCCGGATGTCTGCTTCATCTTCGCTCCTCAGGGGCTACGATGAACCAGCCATCCTCCGTTCGTGAAGACCCTCAATCTGTCCCACAGGTGCTGACGTCGGACAGATCAGGTAATCGCCTACGCCAAGGCCCATCCCCATCCTGAGGAGCGCGAGCGCACCGTCTGGGAGCGGTTCGAGGCCGAGCGAGCAGCCCTCGTTCCCTATGCCGGCCGCTTCGATGGCTTCCACGCCGTCACCGCTTCGGTATCCACGACCTGCCTCGTGCGCTTCGACAACAACCGCTACTCGGTCATGGCCTCCGCCATCGGCCGGCCGGTCGAGGTGCGGGCCTACGCCGAGCGCGTCGAGATCCGGCAGGACGGGTGCGTCGTCGCCGAGCACGAGCGCGCCTTCGGGCGGGATCAGACCGTGTTCGATCCCTGGCACTATGTCCCCGTGCTGGCCCGCAAGCCCGGCGCGCTCCGGAATGGCGCACCGTTCAAGAACTGGGTGCTGCCTCCCGCCCTTGACCGGGTCCGACGCAAGCTCGCCGGCAGTGCCGGAGGTGACCGGCAGATGGTGGAGATCCTCACCGCCGTGCTCGGCGACGGGTTGCCGGCGGTCGAGGCGGCCTGTGCCGAGGCGCTGCGCGAGGGCGTGCACTCGGCCGACGTCGTCCTCAACATCCTTGCCCGGCAGCGCGAGCCGACCGCGCCCGTCACCATCCTTACCCCCGAGAGCCTGCGGCTGCGCCACGAGCCGGTCGCGGATTGCGCCCGCTACGACAGCCTGAGGAGCCCCCCATAATGGAACGCCAGAACATCCTCGCCACCATGGGCGATCTGAAGCTCTTCGGGATGAAGGCCGCCTACGACGAGATCATCAAGGTCGCGCTCAAAAGCACCCACGAACCGCAGCAGATCGTCGGCGACCTGCTCCAGGCCGAGATCTCCGAGAAGCAGGCACGCTCGATCCGCTACCAGATGGCGATCGCCAAGCTGCCCCTGGCCAAGGACATCGCCGAGTTCGCCTTCGACGGCACCCCGATCAACGAGGGCTTGGTGCGCGACCTCGCCGGCGGCGAGTTCCTGGCTCACCAGCGCAACGTCGTGCTCGTCGGCGGCACCGGGACCGGCAAGACCCACCTCGCCATCGCCATCGCACGAGCCTGCATCCGAGACGGGGCGCGGGGCCGGTTCTACAACGTCGTCGACCTCGTCAACCGGCTCGAAGCCGAGGCACGCGCCGGCCGCCAGGGCCGCATCGCCGACCATCTCGCCCGGCTCGACCTCGTGGTGCTCGACGAGCTCGGCTACCTGCCGTTCGCGCAGTCGGGCGGCCAGCTCCTGTTCCACCTCATCAGCAAGCTCTACGAGACCACCTCGATCGTGGTCACCACCAACCTCGCCTTCGGGGAGTGGCCCAGCGTGTTCGCCGGCGACGCCAAGATGACCACGGCGCTGCTCGACCGGCTCACCCACCATTGTGAGATTGTCGAGACCGGCAACGAGAGCTGGCGCTTCAAGAACCGCGCTTGAGGCCGGCACACACGTCGCGCCTGCTGGAGCCCTGATCAGCCCGGCTGCGCCACCCCGACCCGCTTCGCCGGGCTGATCAGGGGCGTCCCGCCATACCCATCCGGGGGTCAAAGTTCGGGTTCATCCGCACTTCTGGTGCTGATGGGCGATTGAGGGGTGATGAGTAAGGTTACGCCGGCTCCTGGGCCTTGATCAGGCCGCATGGAGCACCCTCTGCTGCAGGAGGTCGAAGCCGGCACGACCG
>NZ_JAGHKN010000020.1:0-86496 GCF_023093475.1 Methylobacterium sp. 37f | reverse complement strand
GGCGCGGGGTGGAGCAGCCCGGTAGCTCGTCAGGCTCATAACCTGAAGGTCACAGGTTCAAATCCTGTCCCCGCAACCAAACACAAAAGCCCGCCCCGGGAACACCAGGGCGGGCTTTTTCGTGTCTCGGCCCTCAGCGTAAACCCAGAATTTTTCGGGCCTCGGAGGGCGTCGCGACCCGGCGTCCGTGGCGCCGCACCGTCGCGGCCGCCAGTGCGACGAGTTCGGCATTGCTCGCGGCGAGGCGCTCCCGGGTGATCCGGATGTTGTCCTCCAGGCCCGTCCGCACCGCGTCGGCACCGCGCGCCAGAGCCCAGTCCATCACCTCCGCCTGATGCCGGCCGATCCCGGCGGCCGTCCAGGTCGCACCCGGCAGGATGCGCCGCATTTCGCCGAGGAGCAGGTCCAGGAGGTGCGGATCGGCCGGCAACGCGTTCTTGACGCCCATCACGAACTGCACGTGCGGGCGCGCATCGATCAGGCCGGCTTCGGCCAACCGGAGGGCGCCGTGGAGATGGGACAGGTCGAAGATCTCGATCTCGGGCCGGACGCCGAACCGCTTCATCTGACCTGCCAGATCCGACACCAGCACCGCGTGGTTCTCGTACACGATGGTGGGGAAATTCACCGATCCGGTCGAGAGCGAGGCCATGTCCGGGCGGTGCTGCAGGGACAGCCCTCGGCTCGCCGGATCGCGCCCGCGTCCGCCCGTGGAGAATTGCACGATGAGGCCCGGGCAGTGCCGGCGCAGGCCATCCTGCACGGCGGCGAAGCGGTCCGGGTCGGAGGACGGGGTCTCATCGTCGTTGCGCACATGGATATGCGCCAGGGTGGCGCCCGCCTCGTACGCCTCCCGGGTCGAGGCGATCTGCTCGGCCACCGTCACCGGAAGGGCGGGAGTGTCGGATTTGCGCGGCACCGAGCCGGTGATCGCCACGGCGATGACGACGGGGTCGGTCTTGGCGGAGTCTGGCACGCATTGTCTCCCTGGCGGATGCGGTTGTCGCGTTCCTCACCGCTCCGCATGGCCGGCAGCCGCGGTGACCGCAAGCCTCCCGACGCACGGTCTCGCGCCCTCACCCGGAGGCCTTGCACCGCCTCGCGTGACAGAACCCTTTCCGGCCCTCGGTGCTCGCTTTAAGGTTTCGCCGCATGAGCGACACGATCCTGATCCTGAACGGCCCGAACCTCAACCTGCTCGGCCAGCGCGAACCGCACATCTACGGGCACGAAACGCTCGCGGACGTGGAGGCCCGATGCCGGAGCCTGGCCGCCGGATTCGGCCTCACGATCGCGTTTCATCAGAGCAATGCCGAGCACCAGCTGATCGACTGGATCCAGGCCTATCGGGTCGATTGCGCCGGCATCGTGATCAATGCCGGGGCCTACACCCATACCTCGATCGCGATCCTGGATGCCTTGAGCGCCTGCACGGTTCCGATCGTCGAGTGCCATATCTCGAACGTGTATCGGCGTGAGTCGTTTCGCCATCATTCCTACGTGTCGCCCGCCGCCACCGCGGTGATGGCGGGCTTCGGCACCCATGGCTACGAACTCGCCATCCGGCACCTCGCTCACCTGCGCGAAGCCCGGCAGGCTTAGGCAGCCCGCGGCCGCATCAGGCGGCCCGCATTCGCAGCCGCGCGAGGCTGTTCCAGGCCGGCGCCAGGACGAAGCTCGTGATCGGGATGAGGGCGGCGCCGACGGCGAGGCCGACGAGGCCGGAGCCCGCCGCCGTCACCAGCCATTCGACGATTCCCGCAAGCGGACCCGCGACGCTCGCAGCCTGAACGGCAACCGCGTGGATGGCATGACCGATTTCGGGCAAGCCATAGGTTTCGAGGCCATGCACCAGGATGCCGCCGCCGACCCAGATCATCGCGGCGGTGCCGACGATGGCCAGGATCTTGAGGAAGCCCGGCATGCCCTTGACCAGGGCGCGACCGAAGCCCCGGACGAGGCTGCCGAACGCCGACCGGCTGGTGTTGCCCGCCATGGCGACGCCGGCATCGTCCGCTTTCACGATCAGGGCGACGCCGCCATAGACCGCGACCGTGATTCCCACCGCGACCACGGCCAGAACCGCCGCCTTCATCCAGAACGAGCCCTCGGGCAGGGCCGCCAGGGTGATCGCCATGATCTCGGCCGAAAGGATGAAGTCGGTCTTGATCGCGCTGGAAACCTTCTGATCTTCGAGCGCCTGGGCATTGCCGGCCGCCCCGTCGCGCTGGGCCTCGTGGGCATGGGCCTGATGCGGGAACAGGGCCTCGTAGACCTTCTCGCTGCCCTCGTAGCAGAGATAGGCGCCGCCGAGCATCAGCAGCGGCGTGATGGCCCAGGGCGCGAAGGCGCCGAGCGCCAGGGCGGCCGGCAGCAGGAACAGCAGCTTGTTGCGCAGGGAACCGAGGGCGATGCGGCCGACGATCGGCAGTTCGCGCTCGGCGGCGAAGCCCACGACGTACCGGGGCGTGACCGCCGCATCGTCGATGACGACACCGGCCGCCTTCACGCCGGCGCGGCCCGCCTGCGCCGCCACATCGTCGAGGGAGGCCGCCGCCACCTTGGCCAGGCCCGCGATGTCGTCGAGGAGCGCGATCAGTCCGATACTCACGAGAAATCCTTCCTGGGCACACCGCCGGCCGTCGCGGACCATCGTACGGGATCGGCGCTCGGCAAGCTCAGCCTTTACTAGAGACGAACGGCAGGTCGATTTGATCCGTGCCGATGCGGGAATGCCAAGGGCGAGACCGAATGATCTGTCCACACCTTCGCGATCGGGCGGAAGGTCTGTTCAGGCACAGCCGTCGGCTCCTTCGCAGCGGGCTTTATCACGGCCCCGAGCCTCCTGCCGAAGAGAAAGTGCGTACTGCGCCGGGATCGTCTCGACAAGTACTGGATGCATCCCGTATGATACCGGAATGCTCGTTGTGAAATGGATTTCGCCGAGCGGATTTTACTGGGAATTCGAAGCCGATGAAGCGCCGCAGCGCGCGACCGTTCACGGTCGAAATCAAGCACAACCGCGCCTCGCTGTCCGAGGCCTCCGCCCGTCCCCGCAAAGACCAGAACCTCTGGCACGACGTCTCCCTTGAGGATGCGGACACCCGCGTCGAAGCGCCGGCCGCCCCCGCGGCGTGGGGCGAGGCGAGCGCGTCCAAATCCGGGACATTGAAGTCCGGAATGTCGAAATCAGGGACGTCGAAATCCGGGTCCTCCAAGCTTGAGTCGTCCCCACCCGAGGCCCCGGCCCGGCGCATCCTGCCGAGCCTGCTGCCGATGTTCGTACCCTCGCCCGAACCGGAGGTTCAGGCCGCACCCGTGGTCGAGCGGTTGCCACGCGTCCGGCGCGTCAAACCTCCCGCGCCGCGTCAGGCCAAGCCGAAATCCGGTTTGAAAGACACGTCGGACTTCGACGCCAACCCGCGCGCGGCCTTGCAGGCGCAGCAAGAAGCGACGGTGCCGCCGGCTGCGGCCATCCCGCCTGTCGCACGACCAGCCTCGATGGCGTCCCCGACCGACGCCCCGGCGGCATTGCTGCGGGCGACGCGCCGGGTCCAGAAGGACGTCGCCCTGCGCCCCGGGGAGCGTTGGAAGCGGCGCCTGCCCCGCGCGCTCTGGTAGAGCGCGCGTCCCCGCGTCGGTCCTGGACCTCCAGCCGATGATGTCGGGCCCGACCGTTGGCGGGCCGGGATAGCGCGTCCTCCTCAGCCGGGCTCACCCCCGCCGAACCCGAACCGGAAGCGCCGCCACGGTGCGGTTGCCCTCCCTGTGTGAGGCCGCTGGATTCCCTTATCCGGGGATGTGTCGTTCGGGCTCGGAGCGATGAGGTTGGGGCTCGGCTGACTTCGCTCGGCGGCAGGGGCTCCCGGCCGCCCCAATGCCTCCTCACAGGCTCGCACGATCGCAAAGGCGGCCTTGAAGCCGCCCGGTCAGCCGTACCACGTTGTGCGCGAACCGGTGTTCCCGAAAATCGTGTGGTGAGGACGCGGAACCGCGGGCTCGGCGCGCCGGCGCCGCTGTGCCGACTGGACATGGCGTCAGGTTGCGGTGGATCGCCGACCACCGACCACCGACCCGGGCGGAAGCCGGCGCTCCCTGTCTTCGTTCTGTCCTCGCCCTGCCCTCGCACGACCGCTCGCCCATGAGCTGCGCGCCGGTGCCGTTTGACGATGCTGCCTGGTCAGCAGCCTGTCGGTGCGCGCTGGGCCGGAATTCTCGATCCGGCGCCCATTGACAGGTTCGCCATGCCAAAATAGATGATGATCATCATTCTTACAGGCGGATGGTTCGACCGTGGGGCGCAGAATGGATACGAGGGTGATGCTGGGGCTCGCGGGCCTGGCCCTGTCGGCCTGCTCGCCGGCCGAGACGGCGGTGACGCCGGAGCCGCCGCTGGTTCAGACCGTGGTGGTCGCGTCCGCCCCGGGTGGCGTTGCGCGCTACACCGGAGTGATCCGTGCCCGCACCGAGAGCAACCTCGGCTTCCGGGTCGGCGGCAAGATCTTCCAGCGCCTGGTCGATCCGGGCGACCGCGTGCGCCTTGGCCAGCCGCTGATGCGTCTCGACCGCACCGATTTCACCTTGGCGCTCAACGCCGCCCGCGCCTCGGTCGAGGCGGCCCGCGCCCAGATGATCAAGGCTCGGGCCGACGAGGAGCGCAGCCGCAAGCTGGTGGCCGACGGCTGGACCTCGAAACAGACCTACGACCAGAACAAGGGTGCGGCGGACGCGGCGAACGCGCAATTCGCCAATGCGGAGGCCCAGGCCAGCCAGATCCAGAACCAGGCCGGCTACGCGGAACTCCAGGCCGATGCCGACGGCGTGGTGATGGAGGTTCCCACCGAGCCCGGCCAAGTGGTCGCTGCCGGCCAGACGGTGGTGAAGCTCGCCCGCGACGGCGCGCGCGAGGCGGAGGTCTTCCTGCCCGAGGGCAGCCGGCGGGCTGCCGAAGGCGAGGCCTCTGCCACCCTCTACGCCGACGGAGCGGCGACCTACCCGGCACGCCTGCGCGAACTCTCCGCCACGGCTGATCCGGCCACCCGCACCTACCGGGCACGCTACATCCTGTCGGGCGGCGGCGAGGCCGCGCCGCTCGGCGCCACCGTGACCCTGCAACTCCGCGCCCTCGACGCTGGCCGGGTAGCCCGGGTGGAGGTTCCGCTCGGCGCCCTGTTCGATCAGGGGCACGGCAGCGCCGTCTGGCGCTACGACGCCGCCACCGAGACGGTGAGGCCCCAGCCCGTGCAGGTCGCCCGCATGGGCGAGGAGCGCGCCGAGATCGCCGCCGGCCTGGCCCCGGGCGACCGGATCGTGGCGCTCGGTGCCCATCTCCTCAAGGCCGACCAGCGGGTGCGCCAGGCGCCGCCGAGCATGACGGGTGTGGTGCGATGAGCGGCTTCAACCTCTCGGCGCTTGCCGTTCGCGAGCGGGCCGTCACGCTGTTCCTGCTGATCGCGCTGACGGGGGCGGGCTTTTTCGCCTTCGAGAAGCTCGGGCGGGCCGAGGACCCGGCCTTCACCGTGAAGGTGATGACGGTCTCGGCCGCCTGGCCCGGCGCCACGGCGGAGGAGATGCAGCGCCAGGTCGCCGATCCTCTGGAGAAGCGCCTGCAGGAACTGGTCTATTACGACAGGGCCGAGACGACGGTCCGTCCCGGCCTGATGATGACGAAGGTCATCTTCAAGGACAACATGCCCCCGGCCAAGCTCGCCTCGGAGTTCTATCAAGCGCGGAAGAAGCTGTCGGATCAAGCCTCAAGCCTGCCGCGCGGCGTGCTCGGGCCGCTGTTCAACGACGAGTTCTCGGACATCTACTTCGCCCTCTACGCCGTGCAGGCCCGGGGCCTGCCGCACCGCCAGCTGGTGCTGCGGGCCGAGGACATGCGCCAGCGCCTGCTGCGCGTGCCCGGCGTCGAGAAGATCAACATCCTGGGCGAGCAGGCGCAGAAGATCTTCGTCGAGATCTCCTACCAGCGCCTCGCCACCCTCGGCATCACCGGCCAGCAGCTGCTTGCCGCGCTGGCCAACCAGAACGATGTCACGCCGGTCGGCTTCGTCGAGGCCGCGGGCCCGCGCGTGTACCTGCGCCTCGACGGCGCGATCGACGGGATCGATGCGATCCGCGACCTGCCGGTGGCCGCCGGCGACCGCAGCCTCAAGCTCGGCGATATCGCTGAGGTCACGCGCGGCTACGAGGACCCCAAGACCTTCGAAATCCGCAACGACGGCGCGCCGGCTCTGATGCTCGGCCTGGTGATGAAGCCCGGCTTCAACGGGCTGAAGCTCGGCGAGGCCCTCAACGCCGAGGAGGTGGCGATCCACCACGAGACTCTGGTCGGCATCACGTTCACCAAGATCACCGACCAGGCCAAGGTCATCGACGACGCCATCCACGAGTTCATGGTCAAGTTCTTCACCGCCCTCGGCGTGGTGATCTTCGTGTCCCTGGTGGCGCTCGGCTTCCGGGTCGGAATCGTGGTGGCGCTGGCCGTGCCACTCACCCTGTCGGCGGTGTTCGTGGTGATGATGGTGACGGGTCGCGACTTCGACCGGATCACGCTGGGTGCCCTCATCATTTCGCTGGGGCTTCTCGTCGACGACGCCATCATCGCCATCGAGATGATGGTGGTGCGCATGGAGGAAGGCGCCGACCGCATCGAGGCTGCGACCTATGCCTGGAGCGCCACCGCCGCGCCGATGCTCACCGGCACGCTGGTGACCATCGCGGGCTTCCTGCCGGTGGGCTTCGCCGCCTCCACGGCGGGCGAATATGCCGGCAACATCTTCTGGGTGGTGGCCTTCTCGCTGATCATCTCGTGGATCGTGGCCGTGACCTTCACGCCCTATCTCGGCGTCAAGCTGCTGCCGAACATCGAGCGCGTGGAGGGCGGCCACGACGCCATCTACGCCACGAAGAACTACGAGCGCCTGCGCCGCCTCGTGCGGATGTCGGTCGACCACAAGTGGCTCGCCGCCGGCATCACGGTCGGGCTGTTCGCGCTCGCCGTGGTGGCGATGGGGCGGGTCGAGCAGCAGTTCTTCCCCAATTCGGAGCGCCCCGAACTCATCGTCGAGGTCACCCTGCCGGCGGGTTCGGCCTTCAGGACTACCGAGGCCAGCGTCAAGCGGGTCGAGGCGGCGTTGCGCGATCTGCCGGAAGCGGGCGAGATCACGAGCTACATCGGTCAGGGCATGCCCCGCTTCGTGCTCTCCTTCGACCCCGAACTGCCGGATCCGGCCTTCGCGCAGATCGTGGTGCAGACGGCCGACGCCCAGGCCCGCGACGCCCTGCGGGGCAAGGTCCGCGCACTCGTGGACGAGGGCCGCTTCCCCGAGGCCCGGGTGCGCGTGCTGCAGATCGTGTTCGGCCCGCCGATCCGCTTTCCCGTCGCCTTCCGGGTGGTCGGACCCGATCTCGACGTGATCCGGGGCATCGCCGCCGAGGTTCGGGAGGTGATGGCGGCCAATGCCAACATGCGCCTCGTCCACCTCGACTGGGGCGACAAGACCCCGAGCCTGCATCTCGCCCTCGACCAGGAGCGCCTGCGCCTGATCGGCCTGACCCCGAAGGAGGCCGGCCAGCAATTGCAGACCTACCTCAACGGCACGCCCGCCACCCAGGTGCGGGAAAACTTGCGCTCCGTCGACGTGCTGCTGCGCAGCCCCGGCCCCGAGCGACGCTCGCTCGGCGAGATCGGCGACCTGACCCTGGCGACGAAAGACGGACGGCAGGTGCCGGTCTCCCAGGTGGCCCGGCTGGAGAGCCGCACCGAGGACGTGGTTCTCAAGCGCTACAACCGCGAGACCTACATCCGCGTCCAGGGTGACGTGCTCGACGGGAAGCAGCCGCCCGACATCCACGCCCAGGTCTTCCCCCTGCTGGCGCCGATCAAGGCCAAGCTTCCGCCGGGCTATCGCATCGACACGGCCGGCGCCGTGGAGGAGAGCGAGAAGGCGATGCTGTCGCTGGTGGCGGTGTTCCCCATCATGCTGATCGTGACGCTGACGGTGATCATGATCCAGGTGCGCTCCTTCGCCACCATGTTCATGGTCTTCGCCACCGCCCCGCTCGGCCTCGTGGGCGCGGCGCCGACCCTGCTCCTCTTCCACCAGCCCTTCGGCTTCAACGCGATCCTCGGGCTGATCGCCCTGTCGGGCATCCTGATGCGCAACACCCTGATCCTGGTCGACCAGATCCACCACGATCAGGCGGCGGGGCTGTCGAACTACGAGGCCATCGTGGAATCCACGGTGCGACGGGCACGCCCCGTGATCCTGACGGCGGCCGCGGCCATGCTGGCCTTCATCCCGTTGACCCACTCGGTGTTCTGGGGGGCTCTGGCCTACGTGCTGATCGGCGGCGTCGGCGTCGGCACCCTGCTGACCCTGCTGTTCCTGCCGGCCCTCTACGCCCTGTGGTTCCGGGTGGCCCGAACTCCCGCGCCGGTGCCGGCCGGACAAGCCCCGCTGGCGAACCCGGCCGAGGCTTGATCGGCACGGAGCTGATCGAACCCCTCCCGGCCCTCCGGTCCGGGGCGGGGCGTTCCGGAATCGCGCGGCCCGATCGGCGCGCGCGGTCCATCGACCGGCCCACGCTTGTGCCCCCTCGCGCGGGCCGGTCGATCGGCGAAGGGAGCGGAAGCTGTTTTAAATGATGCCGCGCATCCATATGAGGGGGCGCAGACGAGGGTGGCGACGGACGAGGAGCGGCAGATGCCGAGGGTATCCCAGGAGCAGGCCCGGCTGAATCGCCAGCGCGTCGTCGAGGTCGCCTCGGCCCTGTTCCGCGAGCGCGGTCTGCACGGCGTCGGAGTGGCCGACATCATGGCGGCCGCCGGCCTGACCCATGGCGGCTTCTACGGTCAGTTCGCCAACAAGGAGGCCCTGGCGGCCGAGGCGTTCGACGCCGCGATCGCCGAGGAGTACCGGGGCGGTCCCGAGACCCTTCTGGCGAACTACCTTTCGGAGGCCCACGTCCAGACCCCCGGAAAAGGATGCCCCCTCGCGGCCCTCGCCAACGACGTCGCGCGGGAGCCGAAGGGGTGCCCCGTGCGTGCACGCTTCACCCGAGGGGTCGAGGCGCTCGCCACCCTCCTGGCCGACCTGTCGCCGAAAGCCGCCCGCGCGCGCCGGCGGCAGCGCTCCCTGGCGACCTTGTCGACCCTGGTCGGCGCCATCGTGCTGGCCCGGGCCGTCGACGACGAGACGCTGGCCCAGGAACTGATCGAAGCGGCCCGCGCCGCCGTCACCGCCTGAACCTCATGACCCCAAGTCCCGCGGCGGTCCCGGCTCGCCCGGTGGACTCCCTGGAGTCTGTTGTTTTCGTTTGTCTGGTCGGGACAACCGGTTTCCACTGATCCCTGACAAACTTTCGGCAAAGGGCCCGAGGCGAGACCGGGCTGTCGTTGGATCGAGGGGGATGTGTTCGCCCTGACGTTCGGGGTTCCCGGCGCGAAACGCGGCGGCCGACCTTTTCACCGAGCCTTGATGGAGCCGTCACGCTCCCACCGTGTTTTGCCGGCAGGTTCGGAAGCCTGAGCCGCACCGGCTCGGATCTTCTGCTCGAGCCGCACCGGCTCGGATCTTCCGCTAGCGCGCAACCTTCGGGGGCAACGTTGAACGCCGAAGACACCACCCTACGGCAGGCTCTGGCCGTGGCGAATGCGAAGGCGGCGGCCGCGGAGCGCCGGTTGATCGAGTCCGAGGCCCGCTACACCGCCCTGCAGACCGAGCAGCATCAGCTCGCGCGCGACCTCCAGCATCATGTCCGCAACATGTTGGCCGTGGTGCGTGCCGTGGCGCAGCGCTCGGCCGAGACCAGCGAGAGCGTCGAGGACTACGCCATGCATCTCGACGGGCGGCTGGCGGCGCTTGCCCGCGTACAGGGCGCGATGACGCTCAATCCGCGGGCGAAGCTCGATCTCCACGCGCTGATCTCGGACGAGCTGCTGTCGGCCCAGGCTCAGGAAGGCCTGCAGGTCGCTCTGTCGGGGCCGCCCGTACTGCTGCAGCCCCAGGTCGCCGGGACCCTCGGTCTCGTCTTCCATGAGCTGACGACGAACGCGGTCAAGTTCGGGGCCCTCAGCCATGCGGAGGGGCGGATCACCGTGTCCTGGCATGTCAGCGCCGATCCGTGGCCGAACCTGGTCGTCACATGGCGCGAGCAGGGGGGACCGCCCGTCGCCGCATCGCCGCGCAAGGGGTTCGGCCTGGGCTTGCTCGAGGATGGACTGCCCTACGAGCTGAAGGCCCGCGCGGATCTGCGCTTCGAACCGGCGGGTCTCGCCTGCACCATCATCCTGCCGCTCTCCGACCGGATCTGCGCGGGAGCCGCCCTCCCTTGACGGCGGCCTTCGCCTCAAAGCCGCCCTCCCCTGAAAGCTGCCCTGCTTTGAAGGAAGAAGTCGTTCCGGGGCGCCCCGTCAGCCGAAGAGCGCGTCGGTGACCATCGACAGCTCGAGGGGCTTTTCGCAATGGCGCACGCCGGCGTAGCGGCTCGGGATGGCAGCCTTGTCGTAACCGGTGGCGAACAGGAACGTCACGCCGCGCGCCTGCAGGGCATCGGCCACCGGGTAGACCGTCTCGTCTTGCAGGTTGATGTCGAGCACCGCCGCGTCGATCTCGGGCGTCGCCGCGATCAGCGCCAGCGCCTCCCCCACCCGCGGCACCGGCCCCAGCACCTCGGCCCCGCAGGCCTCCAACTGATGACGCAGGTCGTCCGCGATGAAGTACTCGTCTTCCACGACCAGCACGCGGCGGCCAGCGAGCGAGGGAGCGGCGGAATGCGAGGCACCGGCCGGATGGGTTGGATGGGTCGGATGGGTTGGATTCATGGAACTGACGCGACTCATGGGCTGACCTTCCTGGTTCGTTCGGTGAGGGGCAGGTCGATCGAGCAGTGCAGCTCCGTCGCCCCGAGTTCGTAGCGCGTCCGGGCCTGCAGCGCGTAGGGTAACGCCCGCTCGATCAGCTCCCGCCCGTAGCCGCGCCGGCTGGAACGCTCCTCCGTGGAATGGCCGATGTCGTGCTCCATCCATGCCAGCACGAGGCGCCGGCCTTCGTCCTCGGATTCCTTGACGGACCAGCGCACTGCGAGCCGGCCACCCTCGGTGCTCAGCGCACCGTATTTGCGGGCATTGGTGGCCAGCTCGTGCAGCGCCAGCGCCAGCGTCTGCACCATCGAAGGGCGCAGAAGCACCTCCGGCCCCTCAAGCGCGATATGACCCTCGGTCCGGGCGCCGAGCGCATCGAGCTCCAGCCGGACGAGCTGGCCGATCGTGATCGGCTCGCTCTGCGCCCGGGAGAGCAGCCCCTGGACGCGCGACAGCGCCCCGAGCCGGGCGTTGAACTGCTCGCGAAAATCCTCGCCGGGGCCGGTCTGGGTCATGGTCTGTTGCGCGATGGAGCGGACCACCGCGATCAGGTTGCGCGTCCTGTGCTGCAGCTCGGCAACCATGACGGTCTGCTCCTCCTGCAGCCGGCGCAGGTCGTCGACGTCGGTCGTCGTGCCGAGCCATTCCAGGATGTGCCCCGACGGGTCGCGCACCGGGACCGAGCGGGTGCGATGCCACAGGTAGGCCCCGTCGCTCGCCCGCCGGACGCGGAACTCCGTGTCGAGCCGGCCGTGCGGGCGCGCTTCGTCCCATGCCCGCAGGCTCGCCTCGCGGTCGTCGGGATGGACCGCGTCCAGCCAGCCGAGGCCGTGGGACGCCTCCTGGCTCTGGCCCGTGAATGCGAGCCATTGCGGCCCCGCCCAGGTCCAGTCACCCTCGTCGCGGGAGCGCCAGACCAGTTGGGGGATGCCCTCCATCAGCGTGCGCAGCCGCCCTTCGCTCTCCCGCAGCGCGGCCTCGACCCGCTTCAGCTCGGTGACGTCCTGGCCGACGCCGCCGACGCGTTCGACGGCTCCGCTAGGCCCCCGCATCGGAAAATCGGTGTTCCTGAGCCAGCGCAGACCGCCGTCGGGGCGGTGTACCCGGTACTCGAAGGTGGCATGCCCGCCTTCACGGACGCGCTGGATGCAGGCCGCCGCCGTTTCGCGATCGTCCGCGACGATCAGGTCGGTCCAGTTGCGGAAGGTGTCGCCGGTGAGCGCATCGGTGACGGACAGGCCGTAGATGGCCTCGAAGGCAGGGCTCAGATACTCCCATTCGAGGGTGGTGGCGTCCCGGATCCAGAGAACCTCGGAGGAGGCCTCGGCGAATTGTCGAAACCGCGCCTCGCTCTCCCGCAGCGCTTCGTCGCCGCGGTGGCGAGCGATGTAGTTGGCCGCCGTCCAGGCGAGCAGGTCGACCAGCCGCAAGGCGTCGTCGCTCGGGCGGTGGGGCTGGCGGAACTGGGTGCTCAGGACGCCGACGAGATCGCCCTTCCGGCTGATCATGGGGGTGCACTGGAAGGCGTGCACCTCCGAAGCGGCGACGAGGTCACCGTCCGGCGTCCCCGCGAAGCCGGGAATGTCCGCCATATCGGCCACCACCAGCTGCTGCCGGCGGACGCAGGCGAGTTCGCAGCCCTCGGTGAAGCTGTCCTGGCGGAAGCGTTCGATGACCGGGGCGTCGGGCTCGTAGCCGAGCGCGCGCACGATCTCCAGGGTTTCTCCGGTGTTGGCGACCAGTTGGATGACGCCACGATCCGTCTTCGTGAACGCGACGGCGGCGGCCAGGATCTCGTCCAGAGCCGCCTCGAAATCCGCCGTGTCGGAGATCCGGGATTGCAGATCGTGCAGCCGCCGCATGCCGGCGAGGTCCGCGGCCAGACGGCCCTCGCTCTCCCGCAGGGCCGTCTCGGCCTGGACCCGTTCGACCGAGGCCCAGGTGCGCTCGGCCACTTCCTCGATGAGCGCGATATCGTGGGGCGACCAGTCCCGCGGAGCGCGGCTGTGGACCGCCAGCACGGCGACGAGGCGGCCGGTCTTGACGAGCGGCACGTCGACGAGGCTGGCGACCGAGATCCGAGCGAAGGCCGCGCGCGCCGGTGCGGTGCGGAGATCGAGCGCCACATCCGGAATGGCGACGGTCTGTCCCTGCCGCAGTTCCGCGATGAAGGCTGCGCCGAAATCCTCAAGACGGTGGCGGCCGACGTTGCTCGGGATGGTGCCATCGTTCCAATCCCGCGTGACCGTGACGTGATCGCCGGAGGGGTCGGCCTCCGCATAGGTGACCTGGCCGGCGCCGAGATGCTGGCCGAGGGCCGCCGTGACCATCGCGATGACCGCGTTCGGATCGGTGTGGAGGCGCAGCGTGTCGGAGAGGCGCAGCAGGAACGCCTGCCGTGCTTCGCTCGCGCGAAGCCGCTCGTCGAATCGGTGCTCCTCCGTGACATCGAAGCTCACGCCGTTGACGATCCAGGGCCGCTCCGCCTCGGCAACGCCGCGCCAGCGCACCCAGCGCCCCCGGGCGGGTCCCGCGACGACCTCCAGCAGGCCGTCGAACTCCTCACGGTTGGCGATGGCGCGGGTCACCATCTCGTGCATTGCGATCTGCCCCTGCGGGGACATGCGATCGGTGAAGGCGGAGAGGGGGCGAGCCTCCTCGGCGGCCGGGAATCCCCACAACGCCAGGAACGCCGCGTCACCCCAGATCAGCCGCTCGCGCAGGTTCCAGCACCAGGTGCCCATGCGGCCGCCCTCGAGAGCGATGCGGCGAAGCGCTTCGCTCTCTCGAAGGGCGGTTTCGATACCGGCTTTCTCCCGCAGGGCCGCTTCGAGAGCCGCGAGTCGGCTCCGAAGCGCCTCGATGTCCACGGCGGCGGTCACGGCGCGACGCGGGGTGCGCGCGCGGCTGAACGACCGGCCGGGGACGGGAAGCGGGGAATCGGCACGGGGTTGTCCGCGCCTCAGGCCAACCCGCTGACCAGCCCGACGACAGCATGGCCTTTCGCGCCGTCGACAGGCTGCAGATAGGCCGGGTTGAACTCCCCGATCTCCTGGAGGCGCCTCACCTTGAGAAGCCGCAGGCTCTTGCCCCTGAGCTCGACCAGACCCTGGCGCCGCAGCTCCTGAAGCGTGCGGTTCACGTGGACGTTCGAGAGGCCCAGCGTGTCGCCGAGATCCGCCTGCGTCAGCGGCAGGGGACAGGAATCGCTCTCGGCCATGCCCACCATCTGGAAGCGGGTCAGAAGCTCGCAGAAGAGGTGCGCCATCCGCTCCATGGCCGAGCGGCAGCCGAGATTCACCACCCACTCGCGCGTGGTCGCCTCCTCGAAGAGCCTGGCTATGCGCAGCGCCTGCGCGATGTTGGGGTGGCGGGCGACCAGATCCGCCAGGGCCTGGCGGGGGATACGGACCACGACGGAGGAGGCCAGGGTCCCCACCGCATGATCCATGCGACCGAGATAGGACGCATCGACATCGCAGAGATCGCCCGGCAACAGGTACGCCATGATCTGACGCTGGCCGGCCTGACGCTGCTTGTAGCGGCAGGCGAAGCCTTCGAGCAGCATGACGGCATCCCCCGATCCCTCCTCGCTGCGGATGAGGTCGACGCGCGGCCCGAGCAGCCGCGGCGGGAGACTGATCTCCTCCAGGGCCGCGACATCCGCCGCATTCAGGTTCACCAGACTTCGGAGCTTCCGGACGAGCGGGTTGCGACCGGGGTCAGGCTCGGCCGTCCTGACCGGAGTAGCGGGAACGAGGCTAAGACGGGCGTTCATGGATGCGGCTCCCAGAACGCCGGCAGCATCAGAGCAGGCCGGCAGACAAACAGGCGATGTCCGCGACCGTAATCCAAAGGGTATGCGTTTGTTATCCCTCAGTGTCTGATGGTGTTGTGTCCGACGCTTCCCCAATGTTCGATAAAATACCGATTTAACGCATGTTATAATCGGTTCTTTCGCCTGAGAAAGAGCAGTTTCTTCATGGATTTCACTGTCAAGGTCGTGCCATCACGGCTGCGATGACTGCCCCGATCGCCTCGGATCGATCATGCCGGCTGGTGATGTGCTGGCGTGACCTGTTCGCGTGTGACCTGTTCGCGCCTGCCTTTCGCGCCTGCCTTGCCGCCTCCCCCGCGGCATTCGTCGCGATCCCGCTCTCAGCCGGTCGCGTATTCCAGTTGCGGCGCGAGCACGCGGTCGTCGTCGGCCTGCACGGTGACCGGGATGGTCTTGGCCGCCGGGGTCTTGCTGCCGATCGCGTAATG
Organism: Methylobacterium sp. 37f; assembly: GCF_023093475.1. NCBI lineage: Bacteria > Pseudomonadati > Pseudomonadota > Alphaproteobacteria > Hyphomicrobiales > Methylobacteriaceae > Methylobacterium > Methylobacterium sp. 37f. Next base: position 71,360 of record NZ_JAGHKN010000020.1, on the reverse strand, counting down.
CCAGATCGGCAGAAGCACGTTGCATTCCGGATAGTAGCCGCCGATGCAGCCGATGGGGATGTCGTAGGCGACGACGAGCATGCCGGAGAGCCGGCGGTCGATGCCGTCGTCCGCCACCGTCTTCAGGGTCACGGCCTGGCCGATCTTCAGCCCGAGCCGGTCGATGTCCGAGCGGTTCATCAGCACCACCTTGCGGGTGTTCTTGATGCCCCGGAAGCGGTCGTCGTAGCCGTAGACCGTGGTGTTGAACTGGTCGTTCGAGCGCAGCGTGATCAGGCGCAGCACGTCGTGCCCCACCGTCGGCATGTCCGCATCCTCGTCGAGGCCGCCGGGCGTCACGATGTTGGCCCGGCCCGTCTCGGTGTGCCACTGGCGCTTGCGCGCCGGCAGGTCACGCTGGAAACCGCCCGGCTCCCACATCCGCCGCTCGTAGTCCCAGAACGACTCGGGCAGCGTCTCGCCGATCGCCTTGCGGATCTCGGCGTAATCCTCCTGCCAGACGTCCCAGAGCACCCGTGGATTGGGGTCGAGCACCCGCCGGCCCAGCTCGCAGATGAGCCGGATCTCGCTGATGAGGTGGGGCGAGGCCGGCCGGCGCACGCCGCGATTGCCGTGGATGCAGGCGGAGGTGTCCTCCATCGAGAGGACCTGCTGCCCCATCTTCGTCTCGTCGATCTCGATGCGGCTGATCACCGGCAGGATGTAGCTGATCTCGCCCGGCAGCAGGGCCGAGCGATTGAGCTTGGTGATCACGTTGACGGTGAGGCGCAGGCGGCGCCAGGCCGGCTCCATCTGGCCGTGATCGGGGATCGCCCGGACGAAGTTGCCGCCCAGCATGAAGAAGGCCTGGACCTCGTCCTTGAGGATCGCCTCGCAGGCCTCGACCGTGTTGTAGCCGGCCTCCCGTGGCGGTTCGAAGCCGAACTGCGCACCGAGCCGGTCCAGGGGAAACAGCTCGGGCTTCTCGGTGATCCCCACCGTGCGCTGGCCCTGCACGTTGGAATGGCCGCGGATCGGGCAGATGCCGGCGCCGACGCGGCCGAGATTGCCGCGCATCAGCAGGAGATTGACCAGCATCTGCACGGTCTCGACCCCGGCCCGGTGCTGCGTCAGCCCCATGCCGTAGACACCGATCACGGCGTGCGAGCGGCCGTAGACGGTGGCGGTCGCCTCCATGTCGGCTCGGCGCAGGCCCGAGCGCCGTTCCAGTTCGTCCCAATTCTGCGCGCGGAGCCAGTCGGCGAAGGTGTCGAAGCCGTGGGTGTGCTCGGCGATGAAGGCCTCGTCCAGCACCCCCGGACCGCCCGTCGTCCGCGAGGCCTCGTGCGCCTCCAGCACGGATTTACAGATGCCGGCGAGGGCCGCGAGGTCGCCGCCGGCCTTGACCTGGTGATATTGCGAACTGATCCGGGTGTCCTTGCCGGTCAGCATCTCGGTCGGTGATTGCGGGTTCAGGAACCGTTCCAGCCCGCGCTCGCGCAAGGGGTTGTAGGTGATGATCGGGACGCCGCGCTCGCTCGCCTCCTGAAGCGGATGGAGCATGCGGGGCGCGTTGCTGCCCGGATTCTGGCCGAAGAACAGGATGCAGTCCGTCTTGCCGAAATCCTCCAGATTGACCGTCCCGACCGGCTGGCCGATGCTGGCGGGCAGCGCCACCGAGGTGGTCTCGTGGCACATGTTGGACGAGTCCGGCAGATTGTTGTTGCCGTAGAGCCGGGCGAAGAGCTGATAGAGATAGCTCGCCTCGTTCGACAGGCGGCCCGAGCTGTAGAACACGGTGCCCTTTTGGCGATCGTCGACGGCGCGCAGTTCGCGGGCGATCTCATCGAGGGCATGCCCCCAGGAGACCGGCACGTACTTGTCGCTGCTGGCGTCGTAGCGAAGCGGATGGGTCAGGCGCCCCGGCTGTTCGAGGTGGTAATCGTCCCAGCCCCGAAGCTCGGTGACGGTGTGCTCGGCGAAGAACTTCGGCGTGCAGCGATGCGCGGTCAGTTCCCAGGCCACCGCCTTGACGCCGTTCTCGCAGAACTCGAACGGCAGCGGGTTCGCGGGCTTCACCCAGGCGCAGCTGGTGCACTGGTAGCCGTCGACCTTGTTGTGGCGGGTCAGCGCGATCGGGACGCTCGCCAGCACACCCTCGCGCCTCAGGATGTTGCCGACCGAACGGGCCGACCCCCATCCACCGGAGGGCATGCGGTAGGGCTTGAAAACGGGCTTTTTCAACGAATGATCTCCCTGTCGCCGCGACCTGAACGACGCGCTGGGGCCGAGGCCGACCGGCCGGATCGACCTTCCCCGTCGGAGCCGGGAAACATTGCCCGCCTGCCCAGGTTGCACCTCCAACCCGCCGCCTTGGCGTTTGTTCGAAACTTGGCGTTTGTTCGAGAGATTATGCTCTGGGCTTAACGAAGGTTGTCGTCATGATTACCCAAGACTATCTGCTGAAGAAGCCCGCTCGACCATCGGTGCCAAAGATGTTTCTCGATACGCAGATCGTCCCGGTGGCCGTCAATGCCGCGGGCGCGTTCGAAGTCGCGCTGGACCGGACGGCCCGGCGCCTGGGTGTCCGGCCGGTCGTGATCGTCGCCGTGGGCCTCGCCGGATTAGGCCTCGCGGCGGCGAGCCTTGCCGGATGGCCCGGAATGCGTCGCAGGCAGCGGTGGACGCGCGTCGCCGAACAACCGCCGCTGCGCGAGATTGCCCCCGCCCCGCGAGACGACGGCGCGAGGATGTCCGGGACCGGACCAGCGCCGCAGGACCATCCGGACCGGTCGCAGGGTCGGTCCCGCGCGGATCTGGCCGCCGAACGGGCGCCCGGACCATGGACGCCCGACGCGGACCTTCGCGCCCGTCAGGAACGGCTTCTGGACGAGGCGATCGAGGAAACCTTCCCGGCCAGCGACCCGATCGCCCCGAAGCGGATCACCCGCTAGGCAACCCGCAGAGCGGAGGTGGGGCGAGCCCGTCCGGCGTGGCGTTTCCGTGGCGTTCTGCTCAGAGATTTTCCCCGGGAGAGCCATTGCCGGAATGGCGGCCGATCACGGGTGCCGACAGGGAATTCTCACGGCGCGGCCTGGGTTGGACGCGAAAGCGGCGCCGCCGAGAAGCCGTTGCGGCGCACGGAGCGCCTCCTGTGCGAGGATTATGCGCACCAGCCGGACCGGATCGTCACGGCGTAGGGTCCAGGCTTTCGCCGTGTCGCGCGACGGCGATGAGGCCCAAGCATCTGCGCGATAGAGCCGGCACCGGACCCGGTCTAACGGCCGGATGCGAGACGGCAGTGGATCGAGGCGGAACCCGACGGGCCCGGCCCTCGCGGCGGTCTCGCCTTTTGAACAGGCGCCGACACCCGGCGGCCACGCCGTGGTGCGCCGGTGCTCCTGCGCGCTGGCCCAGCTCCGATTTTACACGTCGAGGTTGGCGACGCTGAGCGCGTTGTCCTGGATGAACTCGCGGCGGGGTTCGACCACGTCGCCCATCAGCTTCACGAACAGATCATCGGCGTCCTGGGTGTCCTTGACCTTGACCTGGAGGAGCGAGCGCACGTCGCGGTCGAGGGTGGTCTCCCACAGCTGCTGGGCGGTCATCTCGCCGAGGCCCTTGTAGCGCTGGAGCTGCAGGCCCTTGCGGCCGAAGGCCATCACCGCCTCGAACAGGCCGACGGGGCCGTGCAGGGTCGTCTCGTCGCCCTTGCGCGCGTAGGTGACGGGCTCGTCGTAGATCTCCCGCAGGGCTTCCGCCCGGTCGGCGAGGCGCCGGGCCTCCTGCGAAGCCAGGAGCGAGGCGTCGAGGGTCGCCACCTGGCGCACGCCGCGCAGGGTGCGGCTGAGGACGTAGCCGCCTTCCGAGACGGAACCTTCCCAACCGCGCTCGATGTCGTCGGCGATCCGGTCCATGCGCCGGGCGACCGTCCCGGCCAGACCCTCGGCCTCCGCCGCGTTCTCGTCGACATTGGTCCGGAACGCGCCGGCGATCAGGGCCTGCTCGACCACGGCGCGGTCGTAGCGGGTGTGGAGCGCCTGCATCAGCCCGCGGAACTGGCGGGCCTCCTCGACCAGGGACTTCAGCTGCGCGCCGCCGAACTCGGTGCCGGAGGCGAGCCGCAGCACGGCGCCCTCGACGCCGGCATCGATCAGGTAATCCTCCAGCGCCCGCTCGTCCTTGAGGTAGAGCGCCGACTTGCCCTTGGCGGCTTTGTAGAGGGGCGGCTGGGCGATGTAGAGGTGCCCGCGCTCGATCACCTCCGGCATCTGCCGGAAGAAGAAGGTCAGCAGCAGGGTGCGGATGTGCGAGCCGTCGACGTCGGCATCCGTCATGATGATGATGCGGTGGTAGCGCAGCTTTTCGGGATTGAAGCCCTCGCGGTCAGTCGATGACCGTCCGATGCCGGCGCCCAGCGCCGTGATCAGCGTGCCGATCTCGGCCGAGGACAGCATCCGGTCGGCGCGCACGCGCTCGACGTTGAGGATTTTTCCGCGCAACGGGAGCACGGCCTGGAAGGTCCGGTCGCGGCCCTGCTTGGCCGAACCGCCGGCGGAATCGCCCTCCACCAGAAGGATTTCGCATTTCGAGGGATCGCGCTCCTGGCAATCGGCGAGCTTGCCGGGCAGGGAGGCGATGTCGAGGACGCCCTTGCGGGTCACGGTCTCGCGGGCCTTGCGGGCCGCCTCGCGGGCCGAGGCCGCCATGATGACCTTGGCCATCACCGAGCGGGCCAGCGTCGGGTTCTCCTCGAGCCAGTTCGACAGGCCCTCGTTGAGGACGTTCTCGACGGCCGGGCGCACCTCGGAGGAGACCAGCTTGTCCTTGGTCTGCGACGAGAATTTCGGGTCCGGCACCTGCACCGAGATCACGGCGGTCAGGCCTTCGCGGCAATCCTCGCCGGTGAGCGAGATCTTTTCGCGCTTGGCGATGCCGGACGATTCCGAATAGCCGGTGATCTGGCGCGTGAGGGCGGCGCGGAAGCCCGCCATGTGGGTGCCACCGTCGCGCTGCGGAATGTTGTTGGTGAACGGCAGCACGGTCTCGTTGAATGAGTCGTTCCACCACAAGGCGACTTCGACGCGGATGTTGTCGCGCTCGGCCCGCACCATCACGGGCTTCTGCATGCCCTCGATCGGTTTGCGGGAGCGGTCGAGGTAGCGCACGAAGGCCTCGATACCGCCCTCGTAGAACAGCTCCTCGCGCTTGTGCTCGGCGTGGCGCGCATCGGTGAGGACGATCCGGACGCCGGAATTCAGGAAGGCCAGTTCGCGCAGGCGCTTCTCCAGGGTCGCGTAGTCGAACTCGATCATCGTGAAGGTGTCGGTGGAGGGCAGGAACGACACCTCGGTGCCGCGCCGGCCGTTGCCGTCGCCGACGATGATCAGCGGCGAGACCGCGTCGCCGTGGCGGAACTCCATGGCGTGCTCCTTGTCGTTGCGCCAGATGCGCAGGCGGAGCCATTGCGACAGGGCGTTGACCACGGAGACGCCGACGCCGTGCAGGCCGCCGGAGACCTTGTAGGAATTCTGGTCGAACTTACCGCCGGCATGGAGCTGGGTCATGATGACCTCGGCCGCCGAGACCCCCTCTTCCTTGTGGATGTCGGTGGGGATGCCGCGGCCGTTGTCGGAGACCGTGACGGAGCCGTCGGCGTTCAGCGTGACGGTGACGAGGTCCGCGTGGCCCGCGAGCGCCTCGTCGATGGCATTGTCGACCACCTCGTAGACCATGTGGTGCAGGCCCGAGCCGTCGTCGGTGTCGCCGATATACATGCCGGGGCGCTTGCGCACGGCGTCGAGCCCCTTGAGGACCCGGATGGATTCCGCGCCGTAGGCATCGGCGGCGAGATTGTGGGAGCTGTCGGACATGAACTTCCTCGGGCAGGCGGGCACTTGGGCTGAGCTGTCGGCCCAGGCCGGACCCCCGCGCGCCTGCGTTTCGTACTTGCTCACGCAATATAGGCGTTTCGCGTTGAGAATGCATCGTTTCCGGCGCTTTGCGAGCCCGGAAACGACGGGATGATGGGCGGTCGGCTTTAACGATCGGTCAAGGCCGCCTCGCAGGCGCCACGGCGGCGCCCTCCACCCCAGTTGCGGCGTTCGTCGATCGGTCCGGATACGGGGTGTGTGCGCCGGGGACGGACGGGGACACGGGCACGGTTCCCCCCCCCTCGTAGCAGGCAGGGCGATCACGGATGGCACCACTCCGTCCTTCCGGGGCGCCGCAGGCGAGCCCGGCCCCGAAGGCGGGCGCCGGGGACGTGCAATCCAGAGCCGCTGACGGTGCAACGTCTTGCGCCACCTGCGTTTCTGGATCCCGGGTTCCGCTACGCGGCCCCGGGATGACGGGGTGCTACGAGCGGGTCTCCGACGCGCGAATCCCGCGGACTCTCAGGCCTGCCGGGCTTCGATTCTGCCGAGCCTCAATCGCACCAAGCCTCAATCCTGCAGGAACGGGTTCGTCATCCGCTCCTCGCCCAGCGTGCTGGTGGGGCCGTGGCCGGGGATGAAGGCGACGTCGTCGCCGAGCGGCAGGACCTTGTCCTTGATCGCCCGGATCAGCTGCTCGTGGCTGCCGCCCGGCAGGTCGGTGCGGCCGACGGAGCCCTTGAACACCACGTCGCCCACCAGGGCGAAGCGCGCGTCGCGGCTCATGAACACCACGCTGCCGGGGGAATGGCCGGGGGCGTGCAGGATGTCGAAGGTCAGGCCGCCGACCTCGACCACATCGCCGTCGCCGAGCCAGCGGTCGGGCGTCACCACCCGGGCGCCGTCGATCCCGTAATTGGCGCCGGTTTCGGGCAGGCTGTCGAGGAGGTAGCGGTCGGCCTCGTGCGGGCCCTCGATCGGCACGCCGAGGCGGTCGCGCAATTCGGCCGCCCCGCCCGCATGGTCGATATGGCCGTGGGTGAGCAGGATCTTCTCGATGGTGATGCCCTGGTCGGCGATCGCCGCCGTGATCCGGTCGAGGTCGCCGCCCGGATCGACCACGGCGCCGACCTTGGTCTCGTCCGACCAGATCAGGGTGCAGTTCTGCTGGAAGGGGGTCACCGGGATGATTCCGGCGCGGGGCGTGCCTGGCATCAGGGGTCTCGCGGGATGGCGCCGGGGCGGTGCCGGGTCGGCGCAGGGTTGACGCGGGGAGGTGTGGCGCCGCGGCGGCGCCGGTGGCCGCCTGTCTAGCCCGAGATCGCCGTTGGCGCGAATCCGCCGCGCCGCCATCGTCACCTCCGCCAAACTTCGGCCTCGCCACGGGACTAGCGGGGCCTTAACCACGATCCGGCCGCCCACTCGGCCGGCTCCCCCTCCCCCGACCCGGGTCCCTTGCGCACATGCTGAAAACCGCCTTCGTCGCCGCACGGGACCGGCAGCGCCTCGGGGAGATCGCGTCCGTCCTCATCGGATTCGGTGTCACCAAGGTGGTCGAGCGCCTGGGCCTCGCCCAGGTCGCGCGGCTGGCCAAGCGCCGGACGCCGCAGGTCGACATCGCCCGCCTGTCGCAGCCCCAGCGGGTGCGCCGGGCGATCGAGACCCTGGGGCCGACCTTCGTCAAGCTCGGCCAGATCCTGGCGAGCCGGCCCGACCTCCTGACCCCGGAATGGACCGAGGAGCTGGAGAAGCTTCACAGTCAGGTTTCGCCGATCCCGTGGGAGCGCATCCGGCCCCAGCTCGAGGAGGACCTCGGCGGCCCGGCCTCGGAGATCTTCGCCGAGTTCGACACCACGCCGCTCGCCGCCGCCTCCATCGCGCAGGTCTACCGCGCCCGCCTGCAGACCGGCGAGGAAGTGGTGGTGAAGGTGCTGCGCCCCGGCCTGCGCAAGATCATCGAGGCGGACCTGCGCCTGATGGGCCACGCCACCCGCATCGTCGTGGACGAGTGGCCGGAATTCGGGCGCTACCAGCCCCAGGAACAGATGCGCCATCTGGCCAGCGGCCTCTACGGCGAACTCGATCTGATCAACGAGGCGCGCAACTGCGAGACCATCGCGGCGATCTTCGCCGACCGCGACGATATCGTGGTGCCCAAGATCCACTGGGAATGGACCTCCGAGCGCGTGCTGGTGCAGGAATTCGTGCACGGCATCCCACCCAACGACCATCCCCGGCTCGACGCGGCGGGCTACGACAAGGTGCTGCTGGCCCAGAAGGGCACCGACGCCTTCCTGCAGATGGCCCTGATCGAGGGCGTGTTCCACGCCGATCCGCATCCCGGCAACATGCTGATCATGCCGGACAACCGGATCGGCTTCATCGATTTCGGCATCATCGGGCGCCTGTCCCAGCGCCGCCGGACCCAGCTCCTGATGCTGATCGGCGCCATGCTCAAGGAGGATTCCGACGGGCTGATGGCCGTGCTCCTCGACTGGAGCGGCTCGAGCAACCCGGACCTGACCAAGCTCGAGGCCTCGTCGCAGGCCTTCGTGGCGCGCCACACCGGCGCCTCCCTCGATTTCGGCGCCCTGCTCACCGACTTCATGACCATGGCGCGCGAGAACGACCTCGCCATGCCCACCGATCTGGCCATCCTGTTCAAGGGCCTGGTCACCGCCGACGGCGTGATGCGCCAGCTCGACCCCGGCTTCGACCTGTTCTCGGCCGCCGGACCGACCGTGAAGCGCAAGCTCGCCTCGCAGTTCTCGATCAAGGGCATCACCCGCAAGGTCGAGGCGGTGGGGGCCGGCCTGTTCGGCGCCGCCTCCGAGCTGCCGACCCTGATTCACCTCATGCTGGTGCGCCTGAAGCAGGGCCGCGTCACCGTCGAGATCGAGCTGAAGGGCATCGAGAAGCTGACCCGCGGCATCGAGCGCGCCGCCGCCCGCATCGCGGTGGCGCTCATCGTCGCCGCCTTCGCGACGCAGCTCGCCCCGCGCTTCATGGACCTCGGCACCCCGGCCTTCATCACCGTCGGCGCGGTGGTCTGCGTGATCGGCATCGGCTGGCTCGTGCTGCTGGGGCGCAACAAGTAGGGGCTGGGCACTCACGCCTGCCGGCGGACTGGGACGGTCCCGGCCGATTGCGGGGACGGGACGGCGATCGCCTCGGATGCCGGCATCCGCTCGCGTCCACCATCTTAAATCAGCCGCGTTGTGCGGTGCATCTGCCGCGCTGGCGCCGGCGGTCTCGCTTCGGACCGTGCGGCCGTTGTGCGACACGACCCAACCTCCGGTAGCCCGGCCCGCATGAACATCATTCTGATCAAGCTGTTTGCGACGGCGCTGACGCTCAGTCAGGTCACGACGCGGCCGGATTCGGTGAAGACGCAGTTCGATCCGGTGGCCGACAAGGCCCAGGTGGTGCAGATCCTGCGCGACGGCTGCGCCCACATGCGCAAGGCCTTCGACATCGAGGACATCAACCTCGACGAACTGATCTCCACCGCCATGGAGGACCCGTCCGCCGTGGCCGGTGAGAGCGCGCCCAAAATCCTGCACGGCCTCGACATCGGCGAACTGAACGTCAGCTACCGCCAGTTCTGCAAGGGCGAGACACCCAAGGATTCGCCCTTCGATGCGGCCGAGGTCATCGCCTTCTACAACAAGGCGGTGGCGGACCTGCCCTCGGCCGAGGCCCTGAAGGAGCGCAAGCTTCCCGGCGCGTCCCTGATCCTCGACGGATCGGGCAAGCGCTACGCCGAGGCCTTCGAGGCCAATGGCCGGCGTCTCAGCGTGCCGATCGCCGAGGTGCCCGCGATGGTCCGACAAGCCTTCGTGGCGGCCGAGGACAAGCGCTTCGAGAGCCACAAGGGCATCGACGAGCGCGGCGTGATCCGCGCCTTCATCGGCAATCTCGCCTCCCCCGGGCGCCCGGCCGGCGGCTCCACCATCACCCAGCAGGTGGTCAAGAACCTCTCGGTCGGCGACGACGTCACCTACGAGCGCAAGATCCGCGAGATGATCGTGGCCTCCCGCTTGGAGCATATCCTGGGCAAGCCGCAGATCCTCGAACTCTACCTCAACGGCATCTATCTCGGTCGCGGCGCCTACGGCATCGAGATGGCGGCGCGCAGCTACTTCGGCAAATCGGTGGGCCAGCTCACCGTGCCGGAGGCCGCGCTCCTCGCCGGCATGCCCAAGGGCCCGAACTTCTACAGCCCCGACAAGTACCCCGACCGGGCGCGCGAGCGCCGGGCCTACGTGCTGGCGCGGATGAAGGAGGAGGGCGTCATCACCGAGGCGCAGCTCGGCGAGGCCGCCAATGCGCCCCTCGGCCTCAAGCCGATCGAGGCGGCCCGGCGCGATTCGGGCTTCTACTTCGTCGATCACCTGGCCCGCGAGGTGCGGACCTTCGCGGGGGTGGAGTCGCTCACCGCCGCCAGCCACGTGGTGCGCTCCACCATCAATGCCGGCCTCCAGACCGCCACCGAGACGGCGCTGCAGGAGGGGCTCGCCACCTACGAGCGATCGACCGGCCGCGCCCGCTACGAGGGGCCGGAACTCAACCTCGCCGAGGCCGTGCGCAAGCTCGAAGGTGCGGCCCCGGCCGCCGAGGCCTCGCCCCTCGGCGTACCGTTGCTCGTCGGCGATGCGGCCAAGCCCGCGCCGGCTCCGAAAACCCGGGCCGAGCGCAAGGTCGCGGCCGCTGCCGAGAAGGCCGCCCCCAGGGTCGAACGTCCGAAACCGGCCTGGCAACGGGCGCTGGAGACGGCCAGGCCCGCGCTCTACGATGTGCACTGGCCGCTGGCGGTGGTGCTCGAGACCGGGCGCGGCGGCAGCGCCAAGGTCGGCCTCGCCGACGGACGCACCGCGAGCCTGGAGCCCGGCCCGGCCCGCGGCAAGCTTCAGCCCTACGACGTGGTGCGGATGAAGCTGCGCGATCCGAACGCGAAGGCACTCCGGGCCGACCTGCGGGTCCGCCCGAGCGTTCAGGGCGCCGCCCTGGTGCTGGAGAACCGCACCGGGCGCATCCTCGCCATGGCGGGTGGCTTCTCCTACCCGCTGAGCCAGCTCAACCGCGTCACCCAGACCGTGCGCCAGCCGGGCTCGACCCTGAAGCCCTTGACCTATCTGGCCGCGCTCAACGCCGGCCTGCAGCCCAACACCCTGGTGCTCGATTCCGCCATCACCCTGCCGCCCATCGGCGGAATCGGCGACTCGTGGTCGCCCAAGAACTACGAGGGCATGGGCGCCGGGGCCACGACGCTGCGGCGCGGCCTCGAATTCTCGAAGAACCTCGTCACCGCACGCCTGCTCCAGGGCGGCATCGCCGACAAGGCCCCGGCCAGCCTGCAAAAGGTCTGCGACCTCGCCCTGGAGGCGCAGATCTACGCCGAATGCGAGCGCTATTATCCCTTCGTGCTCGGGGCGCAGCCGGTGCGCATGGTGGATCTGGCCGCGTTCTACGCGGCGGTGGCCAACGAGGGTGCCCGGCCGGCGCCCTACGCGCTGGAATCGGTCGAGCGCGACGGCAAGGCGCTCTACACCCGCGAGACCCGGGCGCCGACGCGCATCGCCTCGGCGGACCGGGTGGCGTTCTACCAGCTCAAGACCATGCTGCAGGGGGTGACCAACCACGGCACCGCCGCGGCCCTGGCCCGGTTCTCCGCGTCGATCGCCGGCAAGACCGGAACCTCTGAGAACGAGAACGACGCCTGGTTCGCGGGCTTCACCAACGAGATCACCATCGTGGTCTGGGTCGGCTACGACAACGCCGACGGCACCCGCAAGACCCTGGGGCGCGGCCAGACCGGCGGACACCTCGCGGTGCCGATCGCCGGCACCATCCTGCAGGCGGCCTGGGCCAACGGCGTGCCGCGCACCCCCCTCGCCCCGCCCTCGCCGGAGGCGCAGCAATCGCTCGCCGACGCCAGCATCGATCCGCGCAGCGGCGAGCGGGTCGCGGGCGGCGGCTTCCAGGAGCATTTCCGGATCAAGGACGGCCGCATGGCCGACACCCAGTACAAGCTGCTGCCGCGCGAGACCCGCACCGCCATGCGACCCGACCCGGAGGACGGCGATCTCGGCCCCGAAGAGGACGCCCCCGATGTGGCGGGCGGATTGTTCGGCGGCCTCGATGGAGGCAGACGGGCGCAGCCCGATGATGAGCGACGTCGGGTGCAGCCCGATTACGATCGGCCGCAGGCACCCGCCGACTACGATCGGCGCCGGGCGCAGTCCGAAGCGGATCTGCTCGATCCCTACGGCCAGCGCCGCAACCGCCGGGCGCAATCCGAGACCTACCAGCCCTGGCCGGGCACCCAGCGCTCGCCCTTCGGCGACGACGAGGAGGTCAGGCCGCGCCAGCGCCGCCGCGATCCCGATTACCTGTTCGGCGACGAGCCGCGCTTCTAACGTTTGTCAGGGATCCGTTGTCATCCTCCGAGTCTTGCCCCGAGTCGTTCCGGCCTGAGTCGTCCCGGCCCGAGTCGTCACAGCCCGAGTCGTCCCAGCCCGAGTTCCGCCCGACCCCTGGCGGTCTCGGCTCGGTCGCGGGCACTTTCTATCGTGCGGTGGCGCCGGCTCATGTCGGGGCGGCGCTGTCCGGGTCACAGAGGGCGGGACGATATTCGCGGCCGGATCAGCGCACGCTGTATCTCAGCGCATCGCGGGCCGGGATCGATGCGGCGATGCGCGCCCACACCACGGCGACGGACCCGGAAAAATCCGTTCTCACCCTGTGGGTTCAGGCCGATGCCGTCTTCGATCTGCGCGACCCGGATGCCGCCCAACGCGTCCGGACGATGGCCGGCGAGCCGTTCGGCGACTGGCAGCAGGACCTTGCCGAAGGTCGCGCGCCGTCGTCCTGGCGCGCCCGCGACTGGATCGCCGCCCAGGGCGCGCAGGGCCTGATCGATCCGTCGCGCAAGGCGCCGGGCCTGTGGCACCTCGTCCTGTTTCACTGGAACGTCCCGGGCGCGCCGCAGGTGCGCTTGTGACCGGTCGGCCGGGTGCGAAAGCCGGCCCGACGCGACGGATCGCGTGCCGGCGCCGGACTCCACACCCCTCCTTTGATTCGACGGCATTCCCACGTCTCGCGGGCTGCGCCGGTCCCGCCTCCTGGAAGGAGAGGGACAGTGTGAGCTGTGCGGATTGTCCGGAGAAGGCGCACACCCGGAGGTGAGCGCCATCACACGGTCTCTCGGCGAAGTTAGTCTCGTCAAAGTCGTGTGAATCCAGTAGCCCCCGACTTCTGAGGCCCCGACGTGAACAGGCAAGTTTTGGACAGGCACCTTTCGCATGGGCGAATGCCCGCAACCCTTCTCCTGGCCCTCGCCCTGACGGGCGCCGGCACCCTGCGCCCGGCCATGGCCCAGGAGGGCATGAAGCTGCAGGCGCCCGCGAGCCCGGCGGGTAGCGAGCGGATCAAGGACGTGCCCGCCATCGAGGCGGCCGGCGTGACCAGCCTGAAGCCCGGCACCATCCTGTTCACCGACCATCGCGACGATCCGACCAAGCCCGAGAACGGCCTCGTGCCCTACCTCGACTGGGGCAAGCTCCGTCCCGGCGAGCGGGCGGCGCTGGCGCCGCATCCGGGCTACGTCGAGCCCGACTACATGCAGACCCTCAACGGCGTCGCCAAGCGCCGGCACGAGACCCTGAAGGTCTACGTGGCGCAGGGGCGCTTCGTGGTGGCGAAGGCCCCGGAGAGTATCGACCTCGCCGCCTACGCCACCCTCGGCTTCGTCGCCAAGATGGACCCGGTGATCAAGCACAAGGCCCTCAACCCCGCCGACGCGACGCCGAACAAGGACCCGGCCGCCGCCTTCGCCAAACGGCCCGACCGGCCCTGGTGCGAGGCCGGCACCACCTGCATCGAGTCGCGCTACGATCTCGAAGGCAAGCTGCCCCTCGGCGTGAAGCTCGCCAACCGCCTGGAGGACGGAGCCTCGAAGAAGATCGCCGAGTTCGTCTCGTTCCAGAGCGAATTGCGCACCCTGCCCCCGGCGGAGACCGCGACTCTGGCCAGCCTCACGAAGATCGACACGCAGGTGACCGGCGGGCTGGAGCAGACGATCTTCTGGGTCAACCAGATCCTCCGCTTCGGCAAGTTCCTGGCGGTGTTCCAGCCGATGCCGGGCGATCCGGGCAAGACCGTGGTGACCACCTACGTGGCGCTGGCGATCAAGGGCGACGTCCTCGACCGCAAGCAGGAATACGCGCGCGTGCCGGTGCTCAAGAACCTGCTGCCGGCACAGGTGCTGATGGGCAACTCGTCCTTCAACACCGGCGCCTCGATCAGCGCCGGCCTGCCGACCTACGCCCGCAACCGCATGATCGCCTTCGCGGACGCACTGGCAAAGAACTGAGCGGTCGATCGCGTCACTTGAGACTCACCTAAGGTTGCAAGATCATCGTCCAGGTTAAATCTGGGAGGTGACCGTGGCGATCATACGCGAAGACACGAAGGGTAAGATCCGAGACCTGCCGATCCACGACACGCTCCGGACGGTCCTGACCAAGGCCGCCAACGCGGTCGATATTGCCGTCGTGCGGGTGACGTCTGGTGGCCAATGTCACAAGGGCACCTGCACCAAGCGGACGGGATCGACGCGCCATGACGGCGGCTACGCGGCCGACCTTCAGTTGCTCGTCGATGGTCAGCGCGCCCTCGACTTCACCAAACCGGACGACCTTGCGGTCGTCTCGGCGTTCGTGACGGCCGCCGCCGCCCTCGGAGCGACAGGGAGCGGTGCGGCAGTCGATTATACGGGCTCGACGACGCTGCATGTGGGCTTTGGGACCTCGCCGAAGGATCGGTCCCGGCTGGTCTGGGGGGCGGGTGGCGCCTCCGCCCATGCCCCGGGCTGGCTTCAGAAGGCCGCTCAGAAGGGGTGGCACTCCCCCAAGATCGCCGCGGCTCAAGAGGTCGAACCGGCGATCGGTCCGTTCGTCGTGGCCGCACGCGACGGCCTCAATCTTCGGGGAGCGCCCAGGTTCGAGGCCCCGATCCTATCCGTACTTGACGCTGGCGCAGTGGTCACCGTCTTCGCGTTCGACGGAGTCCTTGGCGACTGGGCACGGATCGACGTTCAGGGCGATGGCCTCTTCGACGGTCACGTCCACAGGGCCTTCCTCAAACCGATCGGACCCTTGCAATAGACGGAAGAGGATTTCGGCGCAGACCCTGATGGGTTTGGCGAGGAGGCGGATGAGCCGGATGCCGGCGAAGCCTGATCGCCGAGGCGTCGGTCTCACCCAGCCCCCCGGGAGGGGTGAGACTGGCCTTCGCCTCAGTTTCCGCGATTGGCGATCGAGGGCATCGACGGCTGGGTGTATTGGCGGTTGACGTCGCGGCGGGTCTGGGTGCCGTTGGTGTTGCTGGACTGGCGATAGTTGCTGGCGTCGAAGGCGTCGGAGACGCCGCCGCGCCCGCTCGGGCTGTCGCTGTTGCAGGCGCAGAGGCCGCCCAGGAGGGTGGTGGCGAGGACGAGGGGGGCGAGGCGCATCGGTGGAGATCCTGGTGGGAAAGCGGTCTCCGTGGTGCTGCCCGGCCCGCATCCCCGTCAAGCCGGCGGCCGCTCGACAGGGCCAAAGCCTAACGAATCGTCTCAGGTTCCTGCCGCACTGATGTCGCCGCGACACGAAAACGCTCACCACCTCGGCAAGGAAGCGGCCGAATGGGGGGTGAACGTGTGGAATCCGAGGGCCGTCAGGCTGGCGCTTTGGCCAGGAACACGCGAGACATAGCGTCGATGAGCAACGTGGTCCCCTTCCTCCGACGCCCCCCCGCTCCCGCGGTCGTGGTCACCGACGTGGTGGCCGTCGCCGACGATCTCTTCGCGCTCCTCGAGCAGTTGGAGATCGTGAGCGCCCGGGCCGCTGCCATGGGGCGCCCGGCCCGCGAGGTCGAGCGCACGGTCCAGAACCTCCTCGACGCCGTCACGGCGGTCGAGCGCGCCCTCGACTGCATCGGCGAGGGCGACGAGGCCGGCCAAGCCTGATCGGGACTTGGTCGAGGCTTGGTCGAAGCCTGTCGGTTGGCCTGAACCTTTTTGGTTCAGCCCGCGTCGAAGCGCGACGACCGATCCGACCTCGGTTGCGGCTGCCAAGACTGCGTGTGTCAAGATTGCGCGTCGGCGTCGGAAGCCGAGACTTCCCAGACCTGCACGACACCGGCATCCGATGCTTGGACGGCCTCAAACAGGTCTTTCCGCGCAGGTTCCCATCAAAACGACAAAATTGTCTCAGCTAGGGTCTACTTACAGACAGACGGATGCGACGGCTGTGCGCTAGAGGCCGGAGAGACATACGGTGAACACAGCGCGTCGCATGAGTCCGGCCCTCGATCCTCTCACGGGCAATCTTCTCCTCGACGGCCTGCGGCCCGAGGATCGTGCGCTCCTCGAACCTCACCTGACGCTGTCGCGGCGCGAGCGGGGCCAGTCCCTGTTCGAGGTCGGCAGCGACGTCACCGCCATCGCATTCCCATGTCGTCAGGCGGTGGTCACCCTCATCGTCGCCATGCGCGACGGCCGGAGCGCAGAGGTCGCCACGGTGGGCCGCGAGGGGGCCGTCGGCGCCATCGTCAGCAGCGGCTTCCTGCCGGCCTCGACCAGCGCCGTGGTGCAGATCGGCGGCCCGATCTTGCACCTCGACGCCCTGCGCCTCCAGGAGGCCAAGCGACAATCCCCGGCCCTGCGCAACCTGTTCACCCGCTACGGCGACTGCCTGCTCGCCCAGGTTCTACAATCGGTGGCCTGCAACGCCCTTCACCCGATCGAGGCGCGCTGCCTGCGCTGGCTCCTGACCCTGCAGGACCGCATCGGCACCAACGTCCTGCCGGTCACGCACGAACTCCTCGCCACCATGCTGGGCGTGCAGCGAACCTATCTCACCCGCATCCTGCACGCGCTGCAGCGTCAGGGTCTGATCGAGGTCGGCCGCGGCCGCATCACGGTGCAGAGCCGGGTGCTCGCGGAGAGCGCCGCCTGCGAATGCCACGGCGTCGTCCGTCGCCACTACGAGACCGTGCTGGGCGCGGTCTACGACCCCGGGGGGATTCTGGTCGCGGTGGAACCGCCGCCCGGCCAGCGCGAAACCGATCCGCACCGGGAATTCGCGACCCCGGAACCGGCCTGACCCCTCCCCGCCTCGAGATCCCGAATCCCCACCCCTTTCCCGATGAAGAAGCGCGCTGTTCCCACGCTGCCCGGCCAGCCCCCGGAGGGGCCGTCCCCGACCAACTGGGGCGGTCTCCTGCCCGGCGCACTCGACCGCGCCGACGAGACGCTGTGTCTCAGACTGGCGGTCGAGTCGGCCGGCATCGGCATCTTCGATCACGACCTAGCCACGCAGAGCCTCCACTGGGACGCCGGGATCCGGGACCTGTTCGGCTTGGGAGCGGAGGACCCCGTCACCTATCGGGAGACCTTCCTGAACGCGCTGGCCCCCGAGGATCGTGCGGCCGTGGAGTCGGCGATGCGGGGTGCCCTCGACCCGGACGGTGCCGGGACGTTCGACTGCGAGTTCCGTGTCGCGACCTCGACGCGACCGCTTTGGATATCGGCGCGCGGCCGACGCGTCCCGGGGGCCGACCGATCGGTCCGTCTCGTCGGCACGATGCGCGACATCACCGATGCCAAACGCGCCGAAATCGCGCTGCGCACCACCGAGGAGCGCTACCGTCTCGCCGCCCGCGCCACCAACGACGCGATCTGGGACTGGGATCTCGCCACCGACACCGTCCAGTGGAACGAGGCGCTGACCACCGCCTACGGCTGGGCGCCGGATCAGATCGAGCCCACCGGCGCCTGGTGGCTCGGCCGCCTTCATCCCGACGACCGCGCCGCTGTCGAAGCCGACATCCGGGCCGCCATCGCGGGCGGCGCCGAGGCCTGGAACCACGATTACCGCTTCTTGCGCGCCGACGGCACCTACGCCGACGTGCTCGACCGCGGCTACGTCGTCCGCGACGCGGCCGGCCAGCCGATCCGGATGATCGGAGCGATGCTCGACCTGACCGCGCGCAACCGCGCCGCCGCCCAGTTCCGGGCTGTGTTCCAGGGCGCCAATATCGGAATCGTCCAGTTCGATCCCCGCACCGTCCGCGCCTTCGCGGTCAATGCCAAGCTCTGCGAGATCTGGGGCGCGCCGGAATCCGAGATCCTCGGGCAGTCCCTCGCGCGCTGGACGCCACCGGAGGACGACGACGCCCGGGTCGCCCTGCACGAGCGCCTCTCCACCGGTCAGACCCTGCAACTCCGCCTGGAGAAGCGCTACCGTCGCATGGACGGAACCATCATCTGGGCACGGGTCAACCTCGTGTCCCAGCGCCTCGGCGACGATGTCCACGCCACCGCGATGATCGAGGACATCACCGAGGAGAAGCGGGCCGATGCCCGCCGCGAGGCCCTGATCGCGCTCAGCGACCGCCTGCGTGAGATGCAGACCCACGCCGACGTGGTGACGACCACGGCCGAGAGCCTGGGCCGCACGCTCGGCGTCACCCGCGCCGGTTACGCCCAGGTCGATCCCGGCGGTCAGATCGCCGCGTTCAATCCCGACTGGACCGCCGAGGCGCAGGACGATCCGACCCGTGCCCTTGGCCTGCCGACGCCGTCCCGGTCGACCCTGGCCGCGAGCATCGAGCGTCTGGCGCGGGGCGACGTCATCAGTGTCGGCGACATCGTGGCGACGCCGGATCGCGTCGACGATCCAGAGGGCTATGCCCGGCTCGGCATGCGTGCCGTGATCAAGGTGCCGGTTCTCCGGCGCGGCCGTCTGGTGGGTATCCTCTACGTCCTCGACCGGCAGGTCCGCGACTGGAGTGCGGGAGAGATCACTTTCGCGCGCGAGGTGGCCGAGCGCGCCTGGGGCGGCCTGACCCGGATCGAGGCCGACGAGCAGCAGCGCACCCTCAACCGGGAACTCAGCCATCGTCTCAAGAACACTCTGGCCATGGTCCAGGCGATCGCCTCGCAGACCCTGCGCAACGTCACCGACATGGATGCGGCCAAGGAGGCGCTGGCCGCCCGCCTCATCGCCCTGGGCAAGGCGCACGACATCCTGCTCGCCGGGGTACATGAGAGCGCCGACATGGAGGCGGTGATGCGCGGTGCGCTCGCGATCCACGATGACCGTCAGCCCGGGCGTTTCGACTTTGTGGGCCCTTCGATTCTGCTCGGATCGAAGGCAGCCCTGTCGCTGGCGCTGATGCTGCACGAACTGGCCACCAACGCAGCCAAGTACGGTGCTCTTTCGCTCCCCGACGGTCGAGTCAGCCTCGCCTGGACGATCGAGGAGGCGGATGGTGGCCCAACCGTTCGATTGGCCTGGTCGGAAGTGAACGGGCCACGGGTGACGCCACCCCTGCAGAAGGGTTTCGGCTCGCGCCTGATCGAGCGCGGCCTCGTCGGTGCCGTCGGCGGCACCATCAGCCTCGACTATGCGCCTGCGGGCTTGATCTGCTGCGTGGTGGCACCGCTGGCTGGCTTCCAGGCGAATGGGTAAGCACGCGGACAGACCGAGGCGGGACGGGCCGCCTGCGCGTAACCCCCACATTGCCGCCGCACCGCACCCTGGGGTAGAGGGCGCAACCATGTGGAATCGCCTCGCTCATCCCGGTCACTTCCTGCGCTGGACGCAACCCGTGATGCCCTGGCTCGCCGGGGTCTCAGGATTGCTCCTGATCGTCGGTCTGTCGCTCACGTGGTTCGTCGTCCCGCCCGATTATCAGCAGGGCGAGACCGTGCGGATCATGTACATCCACGTGCCGGCAGCCTGGCTCGGCGTCTTCTTCTACGGCGCGATGGCAGTGTCCGCGATTGGAACCCTGGTCTGGCGCCACCCTCTGGCGGATGTGGCCCAGCGCGCTGCGGCGCCGATCGGGGCGGCGTTCACCCTCATCTGTCTCGTGACGGGGTCTCTCTGGGGCAAGCCCATGTGGGGCACCTATTGGGTCTGGGATGCGCGTCTGACCTCGATGCTCGTGCTGTTCCTGATCTATTGCGGGATCATTGCGCTTTGGCGGACGATCGAGGATCCGAACCGGGCTGCACGCGCGATCGCCATTCTCACCCTGGTCGGTGCTGTGAATCTGCCGATCATCAAATTCTCGGTGAATTGGTGGTCGACGCTTCACCAGCCCGCATCGATCATGCGCATGGGTGGCTCATCGATCGATCCGAGCATGCTCTATCCCCTGCTCGAAATGATTTTGGCCTTCACGGTGCTCGGGGTGACCCTGCACCTCTCTGCCATGCGCACCGAGATCCTGCGCCGCCGGGTTCGTGCCCTGACCCTGCGCGAGGCGGAGCAGCTTGATGCGGGGATGTCCACCGGAACCGCCGCCTCGGTCGCGCCTGGACGCAGCATTCCCCTGAGTCAGGCGCCAGTCGGGCGCGTGGCGCAAGGCCTGTGAGGACGGCGCAGGTCCTCACGAACAGGTCGGATTTCCTGCAACGCTGATGGTGAAGTTTCGATCATGAACGTTGGACCGCATGCCGGTTACATTTTCGCCGCCTATGCCTTCACGGCTCTGGTGATCGGCACCTTGATTTCGCGCGCTCGACGGGATCACACTGCCCAGAAGCGGGCCCTTGCGCGTTTTCAGGATGGGTCGCAGGGGGGATCGCAGGACGGGGCGGGAGTGCGCCCATGAGCCCGATCGACCCTGCCACGCATCGGGCGGAGCCCGCGCGCCGCTCGCTTTTGGTGATCCTGCCCCTCGTCACCTTCGCGGTCCTGGCCGCGATCTTTTTCCTGCGTCTGCGCTCGGGCGCGGACCCCGCAGCGATTCCGTCCGCGTTGATCGGTAAGCCGGCCCCGGAATTCGTTCTTCCCGGTCTGCCGGGTCTGGCCACCAACGGAGCTTCAATCCCCGGCGTGTCTCGCGCCGACCTTCTGGGCAACGTTACCGTCGTCAATTTCTGGGCATCCTGGTGCGCCCCCTGTCAGGTCGAGCACCCGCAACTGATGCGGCTCGCACGCGAGCCGGGCGTGCGCCTGGTGGGCATCGCCTACAAGGATACGCCCGAGAACGGCCGCCGCTTCCTGACCCGGAATGGCATACCGTTCCAGGCCGTGGGGTTGGATACGGAAGGGCGCACTGGGATCGATTTCGGCGTCTATGGCGTGCCCGAGACGTTCATCATCGGGCCTGACGGCACGATCCGTGACAAACTCGTGGGCATCCTCACACCGGAGAGTTATGCCGGCGTGCTCGACAAGATCCGGGCCGCCGGAACTGCGCCGGCGCCGTCTCGCTGACCCGATAGAGCCGCGGACGAATCGGGCACCGGAACGCTCAGCGTCCAGTGCGGATCAGGCGCCCATATTCGATCTCCGGCACGCCGTAGCTGTCTCCCGCCGCGGTCTTCAGCTTCTCCCGATCCAAGACCTGGATGTGCGAGCGCCGGGCCTTGATCATGCCGCCCCCCTCGAGGCTGTGGATCGCCGTCGTGACGCCTGGCCGCCGCACGCCGAGCATCGTCGAGAGGAATTCATGGGTAACGGGAAACTCGTCCCCATCGACCCGATCGTGGCACATCAGCAGCCAGCGCGCGAGGCGCTCCTCCAGGGTATGGCTGCCGTTGGAGAGCGCCGTGCCGGCGGTCTGCATATGGGCCACGTAGGCGTAGTTCGCGAAGGTGCGTCGCAGGTTCGGCCGTTCCTCGATCAGGGTCCGGAAGCTTGTGGCATCGATCCGCAAGGCCTCGCCCTCGATCTGCACGAAGGTCTCATGCGGTGTTCGGTCGACATCGAGCAGTAACGGGACCCCGACCATACCCTCGCGTCCGGTGATGCATACCTCGATCCGGCGCCCTTCCGGAGTGGCGGCAATCTCCGAGGCGATCCCGGCTTCCAGGAAATACACGTGGGTGATCGTCTTGTTGCCGGCGATCAGGATATCCCGCCGGCCGAGCATCACGCTCTCGGCGACAGCCTGAACGGCCCCATAATCATCACCACCCAGGATGCTGAGGAGCTGGTTTCGGACATATCGCTGAGACGGCACCGGCATGAAACGTAGCGGCTCGATAGAGCAGCCATCGAACGTTTTGCTGCTCGGGAGGAGGGATGGATGTCCCTCATAGCTGGATCGGGGTGTGAAGGAACCGCACAGTCCGGGGTCTGTACTATGTCGTACAATCTCTGGCTCTGGACCTTGTCTGCGCTGGGGCCACACAGTCCGCTATCGTACGTGAAAACAGAGACATCCGTGTCGGATCTCACCTGCTCTTTCAGCGAGCGCGAAGGAGTCGTCCTCTCCTGAAGCGCGGCGCTTCAGGTCGTGCGCCTCCCCGATGTCGGCGTCGCGTTTCGCGATCTGGTTCCGCTCATGGTCCGAGCCCACAAGCCCCTTGTCCGTCGCTTTATAAGCCCGGGTCACGTCTACTGCTGAAGGCCATCACCGTTGTGGCCGTGACTACCAAGTCTCACCGAAAGCCGGCACACAATCCCCGCGAGTGAACTTGCGGAGAAGCTGTGGCCGGCGATCGCGGCGAAAAATCGATAAAAATCGATAATACTTAGGCTATTTCGATCTTACGGTTGTAACTAATCTTGTAATATCGAGGTTTTTCTGAAATCGGACAAAAATATAAGTCCACGTTCTCTTCCCTGTGTTAAATCCGTGTGCCATGTCCACTGCGTTGCCTGAAATGAATTCAGGTTGCGGGTGACCTTGCGTTTGCACTCCCGCCTATTGAGTGCCGGAGTTGTGACGTCCTTCATCGTTCAATCTGAGGTCCGTAATCGCCTCCTTCGCGCATTGCCGCCGCTTGAGTTCGAGCGTCTTCGATCGCATTTCGTCCGGTGCTCGCTCGATCAAGGTGCCGTCCTTGAGGCACCTGGTGTCACGATCCGCGCTGCGCATTTCCCAGAACCGGGAATGATCTCCGTCGTCGCGCACGGCGCGGATGGAACACAGGCGGAGGCTGGCATCGTCGGGCCGGAGGGCATGACTGGCATCACCCTGCTGAACGGCGTCGATGCCTCGCCCCATACGGCCCTGGTTCAGGTGCCGTGCCGAGCCCTGCGGATCGAAGCGGATGTCCTCCGGGGCGTGCTGGCTGAGAGCCGGCCCCTGCATGATTACCTGTTGCGGTATGCCCAGGCCTTCGCGGTGCAGCTGGCTCAGGCCGGTCTCTGCAATGCCCATTTCACTATCGAGCAACGCCTCGCGCGCTGGCTTCTGATGTGCCACGACCGTGCCGATCGTGAAGATCTGCCGCTGACCCACGAGATGCTCTCGCTGATGCTCGGCGTGCGACGGGCGGGGGTGACCACCGGTCTGCGCGTGCTCGAACTCACCGGGGCCCTGAAGACACGGCGCGGCGGCGTCGACATCAGGGATCGCACCGCGCTGCTGGAGATTGCCGGGGCCTCCTATGGGGTTCCCGAGCTCGAATATACCCGAATCCTGGGAATCCCCTGACGGGTCCGGTCAGATCGGGTCTGCGCCGGGCTCCTTGCGCTCGTAGCGCATCAAGAGGGGCGTCTGGGCCAATGCGAAGACAATGGTCAGCGGCATGATGCCGAACACCTTGAAGCTCACCCAGAAATCCTCCGTCTGGGTTCGCCACACTACCTCGTTCAGGACCGCCAGTACCAGGAAGAATACGCCCCATCGGAAGGTGAGCTTGCGCCAACCGTCCTCGGTCAGGGTGAACATCGAATCGAGCACGACCGACAGCAGGGATTTTCCGAACGCGAGACCGCCGAGCAGCACGAGACCGAACAGCGTGTTCACGATGGTGGGCTTCATCATAATGAAGGTCTTGTCCTGCAGCGCCAGAGTCAGGCCGCCGAACACCACCACCACGACGCCCGAGACGAGCGGCATGATGGGAAGCCTCCGCATCAACGCGTAGTGGATTGCCAGCGCCACCACGGTCGCGGCGATGAAGACCCCGGTGGCCACGAACAGCTTCTGGTCGGGGTGAACGCCGAGGCGCTCGGCATAGGCATTGCCGAAGAAGAAGATCATCAGCGGCCCAAGCTCGAGCGCGAGCTTGAGCAGGGGCGGAAGGTGGCGGCGCGGGGGAATGGCTTCGATCTGCATGGTGTCCATATCTATAGCAGTCCCGGCCGTTGCGGGCTGTGACGTGGCGCTCGGTCGCCTAAATGGCGTCGAGCCCGGCAATGGCGCGGGCGAAATCCCGGGCTTCGAAGGGCTCGAGGTCCTCAACGCCCTCGCCGACCCCGATGAAGTGGACGGGAAGGCCGAACTTGGCCGCGAGCGCGACCAGGATGCCGCCGCGCGCGGTGCCGTCGAGCTTCGTCATGACGAGGCCTGTGACGTTGGCGGCCTTCGAGAACAGCTCGACCTGGCTTAGCGCGTTCTGACCCACGGTGGCGTCGAGGACGAGGAGGACGGCGTGGGGGGCCTCCGGGTCGATCTTGCGGATCACCCGCAGGATTTTCTCCAGTTCCGCCATCAGGCCGGCCTTGTTCTGGAGCCGTCCGGCGGTGTCGATCAGCAGTACGTCGGTGCCCTGTGCCCTGGCAGCCTCATAGGCATCGAAGGCGAGACCTGCCGCGTCCGCGCCCTGGGCCCTGGCGATCACGGGGGTCTGCGTGCGCTGCCCCCAGACCTTGAGCTGCTCGATCGCCGCGGCCCGGAACGTGTCGCCCGCGGCCAACATGAGGGAATGACCTTCCGCCTTCAGCTTCATCGCGAGCTTGCCGATGGTGGTGGTCTTGCCGGCTCCATTGACCCCGATCATCAGGATCACGAAGGGCTTCTTCGTGGTGTCGATGCTGAACGGGATGGCCACGGGGGTGAGCGCCCGCTCGACTTCGGTCGCGAGGATCTCGCGCACCGCATCCGGTGAGATGCCCTTCTCGTAACGGCCCTTGCCCACGGCCTCGGAGATCCGCATGGCGGTCTCGATACCGAAATCAGCCTGGATCAGGGCGTCTTCCAGTTCTTCCAGCGTATCGGCATCGAGCTTGCGCTTGGTGAACAGGCCGGTCACGCGCTCGGTCAGCGCGGAGGACGTGCGCTTCATGCCTCCGGTCAAGCGGCTCCACCACCCGCGCTTGGGCTCCTCCGCAGCCGCGTCCGGCTCGGGCATGAAGATCTGGGCCGCGACTTCCGGCTCAAGCTTCAGATCCGGTACCTGCACTGGCTCGGACGGAAGGTCCGGTGCCTGCGCGGGCTCGGGTGCAAACGCCTGGGTCGTCGTATCGGCGGCCTCGGCACCCCGGTTCGGGTCGTCACCGGCCGTACCGGCGGGGGGACGCTCCTCGGCACCCTCCACCGGCTGCAGATCGGCTCCTTCGAGTTCGTCAGGCACCGCGTTCTTGTCCGGCGTCCCTGTGCCGGGCTCGCCCGGCGGCGGTGGCACGTGGGACACATCCGTCGCGGCGGTGGCGAAGTCCGGCTGTCCTTCGGAGAACGAGGCTGGGGATTCGGGTGGGGGGGCTACGGGTGCGACGACAGGCTCAGGCACCGGTTGTGGAGCGGGCGCCAGAGTCCCTGCCGAAGGCGGCTTCGGGTCCGGCGGCTGAACTGGTACCGGTGCCGGACGCGGCTCCTCCTTGGTGCCGAACATCTTGCGCAGCAGCCAGCCCGGCCTCTTGTCTTCGCTCATTCCCGCTTGCTCCCCGGACCCGGCATGGTTAGCGCAGGGCCATGTCCCCAGCCGATGCCCTCGTAACAGACATAGGCGCGCGCCTCCTCTACCGCGATGCCCTGGTGCTCGTCATCGACAAGCCGGCGGGTTTGCCCGTTCATCCCGGGCCGAAGGGGGGCGAAACCCTCACCGACCATCTCGATGCCCTGCGCTTCGGCCTGCCCCGACGGCCTGAGGCCGCGCATCGGCTCGACCGAGACACCTCCGGCTGCCTCGCGCTCGGACGCCACGCCAAGGCGCTGGCGCGCCTGAACAAGCTGTTCGCCGCGAGCGGCACCGTCGAGAAGACCTACTGGGCCCTCGTGGAGGGAGGGCCATCCGACCAGTCGGGTACGATTGATCTGCCACTTGCACGCCGCTCCGACGATCCGCGCTCCTGGTGGATGAAAGCCGATCCGGCGGGCGATCCTTCCCTGACGCGCTACACCGTTCTGGGGCGCGGCGATGGCCTGACCTGGCTCGCCCTCTCGCCGGTCACCGGCCGGACGCATCAGCTTCGCGTCCATTGCGCGGCGATGGGCTATCCGATCCTCGGTGACCCGATCTATGGCGCCGGCCCCCGCAGCGGCGGTCCCGGGCTGCAGCTGCATGCCCGGGCCCTGCGCCTTCCGCTATACCCGAAGAAGCCGCCGATCACGGTGGAAGCGCCGGTGCCCGGGCCTATGCGCTCGAGGCTGGAGACGTGCGGCTACGCGCAGTGAGCGGCGGCGCCTGACTGGGGCATCGACGCTCAGCCTTCAGGACGCGATGAGCACCCGTCCGTCGTGCCCCGTGATCGTCACATCGAGAAACCGGCCCGCCGGTGTGTCGGACGACAGGCGGACGGGGGTAAACCCCTCGGTCCGCGCGATCCCACCGCGCTCGGTGAGCACCCGGTGGGTGCGCCCGACCTCGCTGGCGAGATGGACCGCCAGGGCGGCTGCGCCTGCCTCTCGCAGGCGGGCCGCGCGCTCCCGGACGATGTCATCCGGCACCGGCGGCATTCGGGCCGCCGGTGTCCCGGGGCGGGCCGAGTACGGAAAGACGTGCAGATGGGTCAGCCCGCACGCGTCCACGAGGTCGAGGGAGCGGGCGAACTGTGCTTCGGTTTCGGTCGGAAAGCCCGCGATCAGGTCAGCGCCGAACACCGCTCCCGGCCGTAATCGCCGCACGGCGTCGCAGAACCGGATAGCGTCGGCACGGGCGTGGCGACGCTTCATCCGCTTCAGGATGAGGTCGTCGCCGGCCTGAAGGGAGAGGTGGAAATGCGGCATCAGCCGCGCTTCGCCCGCAATCGCCTCCATCAGCGCATCATCGACCTCGATGGAATCGATGGAGGAGAGACGGAGCCGGCCGAGATCCGGGACCTGTGCGAGGATAGCCTGAACCAGTCGGCCCAGGCTTGGGGGTGCGTCGAGGTCTCGGCCATAGGCCGTGAGATCAACGCCGGTGAGCACCACTTCGCGGCCGCCGGCCGCGACGATGCGGACGACTTGGTCGATGACGTCGGAGATCGGGACGGAGCGCGAGTTTCCGCGCCCGAAAGGAATGATGCAGAAGGTGCAGCGATGGTCGCAGCCGTTCTGGACGGGCACGAAGGCGCGGGTCTGCCCGGCAATGCCGGCGATCCGGGTGGAGTTCGCCCGGCGCACCGACATGATGTCGTCGACCTCGATCCGTTCCGTCGAAGTCCGTTCCGCCGGCCACGCAAGTAAGCCCCAGGTCTCGGCGCGACTCTTCGCATCGTTGCCGACGAGACGTGCGACCTCGGGCATCGCCGCGTAGGCGGCGGTCTCGACTTGCGCGCCGCAGCCGGTGACAATGATCTCCGCGCCGGGACGCTCGCGGGCGAGGCGGCGAATGGCCTTTCGCGATTGGCGCCCGGCTTCGGCCGTCACCGCGCAGGTGTTGACGATGACGAGGTCGCGGTGCATCGCAGCCGCCTCCGCATGCTCGCGCATCACCTGCGATTCGACGGTGTTGAGGCGGCATCCGAAGGTCAGGGTTTCCACCGCCATGTCAGGCGGCGTCCACGTGCGAAAACAGCTCGGGCGGGAAGGTGCCGTCCCATTCGAGAGCCACGGGTCCGGTCATCAGGACGTGATCATCGGCGCGCCACTCGATGACTAGGTCGCCGCCCGGCAGGCTTACTGTGGCGCCGCGGCCGATCATGCGCAGGCGTGAAGCCGCCACCACGGTGGCGCAGGCGGCCGTGCCGCAGGCGAGCGTCAACCCGGCCCCGCGCTCCCAGACCCGCAGCTTGATCCGGTCCGACCCGCGGACCTGCGCCACCGAGATGTTGGCCCGCTCCGGGAAGATGGGGTGGTTCTCCAGCATCGGGCCGATGCGGGCGAGATCGTAGCTGTCGGGGTCGTGCTCCACGAAGAAGATCGCGTGCGGGTTGCCCATGTTGACGACGCTCGGCGAGTGTAGGACCGGATCGTCGATCGGCCCGATCTGCAGCTCGATCCGCCGCGTATCCTGGAACGGTTCGGCGAGCGGGATCTCGTTCCAGGCCAGTTTCGGCCGACCCATGTCGACGGTAAAGGAGCGCTCGGCAACGCGCTTGACGCCCACCAACCCGCCCTGCGTCTCCAGGAGCAGCCGACCGCTCTCCGCCGGGCGCGCCATGGCCGGATCATCGAACAT
Organism: Methylobacterium sp. 37f; assembly: GCF_023093475.1. Classification (NCBI taxonomy): domain Bacteria; kingdom Pseudomonadati; phylum Pseudomonadota; class Alphaproteobacteria; order Hyphomicrobiales; family Methylobacteriaceae; genus Methylobacterium; species Methylobacterium sp. 37f. Next base: position 43,232 of record NZ_JAGHKN010000020.1, on the reverse strand, counting down.
GGCGTAGGCGACGCAGCGGGTGCCATTGCCGCAGGCACCGGATTCCGATCCGTCCGTGTTGTAGATGCGCAGGGACGCGTCTGTGCCGGGGGTGCGGGCATCATGGATGACCATGAGCTGATCGAAGGCCGATCGTGGATGCTCCGCGATCGCGCGCGCCTCCCCGGGAGCGACCTGCGTGGAGGCTCCGCGCAGATCCAGCACCACGATCCGGTTGCCGGCTCCGTGCATCTTCAGGAACCGTCGATGGGCGAGCTCGCTCATGCCGCCTAGTCTCTTTCGTCTGTCTTCCGGTGTGTTCAACGCCCCAGGGCTATAGGGCAAAGCGCGCCCGCACGCACGGGGGCCGGCGCCAGAGCTGCGTTGCAGAAGCGCCGCGCCCTGCAGGCTTCGTGCGTCGCGACACCGATGATCCCTCGCCGATCGCTCCTGCCGCCACTAGATTCCTGACCTCGGAGTCGCGTCGCCGATCCGACGTCATCCGCGCCCCAGCGACGTTCCGGAGCCCTCGCCTTGACCCGCACACGTTCCAAGTCGCGTTCGACGCTGCTGGCCCGCACGCTCGCCGGGTGCCTCGCGCTCTCGATCGCTGATGCTGCCGCACCTGCTCTTGCTCAGTCACCGCCGCCGGCCGCAACGAACCCGCTGCCGACGACCACCAATCCCGATCCGAAGACGCCGGGAACGGCCGATATCCCGGTCCCCGCCCAGGCGGGTGCTGCTCCCTCCGCCACGCCGCCGGCTGCGGGACGCGATACACTGGTTGCGACGCCCGGCGACGCCAACGACGTCGACGAGGTCTCACTGCCGGCCAAGCCGGCCGCCATCCTGGCGGGCCGGGCCAAGTGGGAGGAGGCGGTGCCGAGCCTGAAGGCCGCTTTCCAGCGGATCGAAGCCGATCTGGCCAAGGCCGGCATTCGGCCGGTGGGCCGGCCGATCGCCGTCTTCGCCAAGACCGATGATGACGGTTTCCAGTACGACGCGATGATCCCGATCGCCGCAATGCCGGACCCGAAGCCGGCCGAAACCGACGGCCTGCGCTTCGGCACCACGCCGAGCGGCAAGGCCCTGCGCTTCCCGCACAAGGGTTCCTACGACGAGATCGACGGCACCTACGAGACTCTGACGGCCTATCTCGATGCCAAGGACGTGGTGGTGCAGGACCGGTTCATCGAGGAATACGTCACCGATCTCAACGACAAGGCGGACGAGAAGCTGGACGTGAACATCTACGCCCTGCCGAAATAGGCGGGTATCAAGGTCGAAATATCTGCTCCAGCTGCGTGCGACCGTGGCCGCGTTCGAGTGCCAGCAGGAATCGCTTGGTATCGAGGCCGCCGGCAAAGCCAGTGAGGGCGCCGCCTGCGCCGATGACCCGATGGCAGGGCACCACGATGGGCAAGGGATTGGCGCCGTTGGCCGCGCCGACGGCCCGGCTGGCACGCGGCCGGCCGATCCGTCGGGCGAGTTCGCCGTAGGAGATCGTCTCGCCCGGCGGAATTTCGGTGAGGGCCCGCCAGACCTCGAGCTGAAACGGCGTACCGCGCGGAGCGAGTTCGACATCGAACCGAGTGAGGCGCCCGCCGAAATAGGCACCCAGCTGGGCGCGCACGTCCGGGAAGGCTGCATCGTCCCGTTGCCAGTCGGAACCCACTGTCACAGTGCCTTTGCCGGCGGGGAAACCGATGCAGGCGAGGCGTCCGTCCGCACCCACGAGGACGAGGGTGCCGATGGGGCTGGGCAGGGTTGTGTAGCGCATTCCGGACATGGCCCCTCCTAGCACGGCGCTACGCGCTCGGAATGGAGCAGGTGGCGCCGGCATGCGCGCCCTACTCCGCTGCCTCGCTGTAGGAATCCATCGGCGGGCAGGAGCAGACGAGATTGCGGTCGCCATAGGCGTTGTCGACGCGGTTGATCGGCGGCCAGTATTTGTCCATCCCGAGGCTGCCAGATGGGAAGCACGCGGCCTCGCGGGAATAGGGGCGCTCCCAGGTCCCGACGAGGTCCCGCACCGTGTGAGGCGCGTGCTTCAGCGGGTTGTTCGCCTTGTCCATCCGCCCCTCCTCGATGGCGCGGATCTCCTCGCGGATCGCCAGCATGGCATCGCAGAAGCGATCGATTTCGCCCTTGGTCTCGGATTCGGTGGGCTCGATCATCAGGGTACCGGCCACCGGCCAGGACATGGTCGGCGGGTGGAAGCCGCAATCGATCAGGCGCTTGGCGATGTCATCGACGCTGACACCCGCGCTTTTCTGGAACGCGCGCACGTCGATGATGCATTCGTGCGCCACGCGGCCTCCTGCGCCGGAATACAGCACCGGGTAGGCGCCCGCGAGGCGGGCCGCGATGTAGTTGGCGTTGAGGATGGCGATGCGGGTCGCCTGGGTCAGGCCGCGCCCGCCCATGAGCAGGCAGTAGCTCCAGGAGATCGGCAGGATCGAGGCCGAGCCGTAGGGAGCGGCCGAGACCGCGCCCTCTTCACCCGTTTGCGGGTCGGAGGGCAGGAACGGGATCAGGTGCGCCTTGACGCCGATCGGACCCATGCCGGGGCCTCCGCCGCCGTGGGGAATGCAGAAGGTCTTGTGCAGGTTGAGGTGGCTGACATCGGCGCCGATGTCACCGGGCCGGGCAAGGCCCACCAGCGCATTGAGGTTGGCTCCGTCGAGGTAGACCTGCCCGCCATGGCCGTGGACGATGTCGCAGATCTCGCGGACCTGCACCTCGAACACTCCATGCGTCGACGGATAGGTGATCATGCAGGCAGCGAGCTTGTCCGCGTGCTGCTCGGCCTTCCGGCGGAAGTCCGCGAGGTCGACGTTACCCTGGGCGTCGGCGCCCACCACCACCACGCTCATGCCGCACATCTGGGCCGAGGCCGGATTGGTGCCGTGGGCCGAGGATGGGATCAGGCAGACCGTACGGTGCGCTTCGTTCCGCGACAGGTGGTACGCCCGGATGGCGAGAAGCCCGGCATACTCCCCCTGCGCCCCCGAGTTCGGTTGCATCGAGATCGCGTCGTAGCCGGTGATGGCGCAGAGCTTTTCGGAGAGGTCGTCGATGAGCGCCCGATAACCCAGCGCCTGGTCTGCCGGGACGAAGGGGTGGATCTCAGAGAATTCCGGCCAGGAGATCGGCAGCATCTCGGCGGTGGCGTTCAGCTTCATCGTGCAGGAGCCGAGGGGGATCATCGCTCGATCCAGCGCCAGGTCACGATCCGCGAGGCGGCGCATGTAGCGCGTCATCTCGCTCTCGGCCCGGTTCATGTGGAAGATCGGGTGCGTCAGATACGGGGAGGTGCGCACCAGGCCTTCCGGCAGGCGCGCTTCGGGCCAGGTCTCGTCGTAGGCCAGGTCCTTGGCACCGAAGGCGCGCCACACGGCCTGGAGGATGTCGGGGCGGGTGCGCTCGTCCACCGTGATGCCGATGCGGTCGTCGCCGACCTTACGCAGGTTGACGCCGTTGGCCACCGCCTGTCCGAGGATCAGGCTCTGGAAGGCGCCGACCCGCACGGTGATCGTGTCGAAGAAATGCTCCGGTTCCACCGTGAAGCCGAGGGCTTCCAGCCCAGCGGCGAGGCGCACGGCGTCGCGGTGGACGCGGGCGGCGATGGCCTTGAGACCGCGCGGGCCGTGGAACACCGCGTACATGCCGGCGATGACCGCGAGCAGCACCTGCGCGGTGCAGATATTCGAGGTCGCCTTCTCGCGGCGGATATGCTGCTCGCGGGTCTGGAGCGCGAGACGGTAGGCCCGGTTGCCGCGGGCATCCACCGAAACACCGACCAAGCGCCCCGGCAGGGTCCGCTTGTGCGCGTCGCGGGTCGCCATGTAGGCGGCGTGCGGGCCGCCGTAGCCCATCGGCACGCCGTAGCGCTGCATCGAGCCGATTGCGATGTCGGCGCCCATTTCACCGGGGGAGGTCAGCAGCGTCAGCGCCAGAGGGTCGGCCGCCACGACGGCGACCGCGCCGGCCGCGTGCAGGTCGGCGATGGGCTGTGTCAGGTCACGGATGCCACCGCAGACGCCGGGATACTGGAAGATCGCGCCGAAGACCTGCCCCGGATCGAGATCGGTCGCGGGGTCGCCGACAATGATCGTCCAGCCCAGCGGCGCGGCGCGGGTGCGCAGCACTGCGATGGTCTGGGGCAGGCACTCGGCATCCACGAAGAAGGTTGTCTTCCCGTTGCCGGCGATGCGATGGGCCATGCCCATGGCTTCCGCCGCGGCGGTGGCCTCGTCCAGGAGCGATGCATTGGCGATATCGAGCCCGGTCAGGTCGCAGACCAGAGTCTGGAAGTTCAGCAACGCCTCGAGCCGACCCTGGCTGATCTCCGGCTGGTAGGGCGAGTAGGCGGTGTACCAGGCCGGGTTCTCGAAGATGTTGCGCTGGATCACGGGCGGCATCGTCGTCCCGTGATAGCCCTGTCCGATCAGCGAGACGAGGAGCCGGTTCTTGTCGGCGATGCCCCGCATGTGCTCGATGACCCGGCGCTCGGTCATGGCGATCCCGAAGTCCAGGCGCTCTTCCTGGCGAATGTCGGCTGGCAGGGTCTCGTCCATCAGAGCGTGCAGGCTGTCCGTGCCCACGACGCCGAGCATCGCGTCGATTTCCTGCGTCGTTGGACCGATGTGGCGGCGGTTGGCGAAATCGTAGGGGTCGTAGCGGTCGGTGGTCATGGGGGCCTCGAATGGCGAATTGTCGGGACTGCGCCGACGCTCTCACGGGTCTTTCCGAAAGGGAGCGGACGTCGCGAGTGGCGTGTCCGGTAATCGCCTGAGGCGCCGTGTTATCCTGGGTCCGCGCAGCGGAGCTCCGGATCCAGAACCGCATGGGGTGCGCGGTCCAGCGCCGTAGGCGGTTCGAGATTGCACGCCACTGGAGCGCCCCTTGGAGTCCGGGGTCGCCTGCGGCGACCTAAAAGGCGCGCGCGGGGAGACGGTCGTCGTCATGCGCCAGCGGGGCGCTACTTCGCGAAGTCCGCGTAGGCCGCCTCGTCCATCAGCTCGTCGAGGCTGGCGGGATCGTCGAGGCGGATGCGATAGAGCCAGCCGGCGCCCTGCGGATCGGCACCCACGCTGGACGGGTCGGCCACAGCTGCCTCGTTAACCTCCGTGACCTCGCCGGAGACGGGTGCGTAGACGTCCGAGGCGGCCTTCACCGACTCGACCACTGCTGCGGCTTCGCCCTTCGTCAGCCGGGCGCCGACCTTCGGCAGCTCGATGAAGACGAGGTCACCAAGCTGCTCGGCGGCATGGCTGGTGATGCCCACCGTGGCCACGTCGCCGGCGCAGTCCAGCCATTCGTGCTCGTCCGTGAACTTCCGCATCGCTCTCTCCTGATTGTTGACGTGCGTTGGGGGTCGACGTGAAAGGGGGGTCAGGCGCGCTTGAAGCCCGCCGGAACGAAGGGCAGTGCCGAGACCACGACGGCGAGGCGCTTGCCGCGCACCTCCGCGAAGATGCGGGTGCCGGGGGTGCTGAGCGCTGCCGGCAGGTAGCCCATGGCGATGGGCGCCTGCAGGCTCGGTCCGAATCCACCGGAGGTGACGTGGCCGATCGCCTCGCCAGTCTCGTCGCCGAAAAGCGGTGCGCCGGCCCGAACGGGCATCGGTCCCTCGGGGCGAAGGCCGACGCGCTTGCGGGGCGCCCCGTTCTCCAGAGCGTCGAGGATGCGCGCTGCGCCGGGGAAGCCGCCGCTCCGAGCGCCGCCACGCCGTCGCACGGCGGAAATCGCCCAAGACAGCCCGGCTTCTACGGGGTCGATTCCCGCGTCGATGTCGTTGCCGTGCAGGCACAAACCCGCCTCGAGGCGGAGCGAGTCGCGGGCCCCGAGCCCGATCGGCAGCACGGTCGGATCGGCCAGCAGTGCCTCGGCCAGGGCCTCGGCTCGGTCCTCCGGAACCGAGATCTCGAAGCCGTCCTCGCCGGTATAGCCGGAGCGGCTGACGATGGCGGACGTGCCGAGAAGGCCGAGCATCCGCACGTCCATGAAGCGCATCTCCGTCACCTCCGGCACGAGGCGGGACAGGGCCGCTTCGGCGCCTGGCCCCTGGAGGGCGACGAGGGCGCGGGCGAGGACCGTCACCTTGCAGGCATGGGACAGGTGGGCCCGCAGATACGCCTCGTCGGCAACCTTGTTGGCCGCATTCACCACGAGGAAGAGGCTGTCGCCGCAATGCGCGACCATGAGGTCGTCGCGAATGCCGCCGGATGCGTCGAGGAGGAGTCCGTAACGCTGGCGACCTGGCCTCAAGCCGAGCACGTCGATGGGCAGCAGAGTTTCCAATGCGCGCGCCGCGTCCTCGACGTCGCCGGAATGCGGCGTAAGTCGAATCTGACCCATATGCGACACGTCGAACAGGCCCGCATGAGACCGTGTGTGCAGGTGTTCCTTCATCAGGCCGGCCGGGTACTGCACCGGCATGGCATAACCCGCGAATGGCACCATCCGGCCGCCATGGCGCAAGTGCAGCCCGTGCAGAGGTGTGCAGGCAACATCAGGGGACATCGGATGACTCCACGACACAAAGCTTCCGGATGCTCGGTTGAGCGTTTCCGGCTGCCCCCATCTGTCGCGGTTACCTGAGAGTTTCTCCCGGGCTGCGAGTGCGGCCCAGGATTTCTCCTTCGGTGGACGCCGTCAGGCGCCTCTCTCCAGATTGTCCAACGATACGGTGATTGTGCCTGAGAGTTTCCGGGGGTGGTTGCTCCGTCGGCGCCATGGTCCGGACGATTCGCTCAGCGAAACTTGCGGCCTGGGCTCTCCCGTATCGTCATTGCTGACCCGGACAAGGTTCCACACCGCACCGCGTCAGGCAAGCCGCCCGACCCCGCAAGCGTGTGACGCTTGTGGTGATCCGTCATTCCGAATGGTCTGCCGGCAGCTGACGATCGCCTGGGAACCGCGAAGACTCGGCAGGGATTCCCTCCGCATGCCGACCCCATCCGGGCATGACCTCGCCGGCCCCCGCCCTCGCCGGACCCGTTCCTCGAAACCGCCCAAGACGGAGGTCGATCCGGCCCTGACCGACAAGGCCCTGGCGATCCATGCGCGCCTCTGTCCGGTCTATGGCTGTCCGATCCCGTACTTCCACGCGCTCGATCCCTTGAGCGAACTCGTCTCGTCGCTCCTCTCGCACCGGACGCGCAACGCGGATTCGGGACGTGCCTTCAAAGCCCTGCGATCCCGCTATCCCGATTGGGACATGATGCTGGCGGCTCCTGTCGCCGAAATCAAGGCGACGATCGCGGGTGTGACCTGGCCGGAACTGAAGGCGCCGCGGCTCCAGGCGATCCTGTCCGCCGTGAAGGCGCGCCACGGCCGTCTCAGCCTTGACTTCCTCAGGGATATGGCGGTGGACGAAGCCCGGGACTGGCTGGAGACGATTCCGGGTGTCGGGCCGAAGACCAGCGCGGCCGTGCTCTCCTTCAGCGTCCTGCGGATGCCGGCCCTGCCAGTGGATAGCCACCATCACCGGGTCGCGCAGCGCACCGGACTCATCGGTTCGCGCGTCGACGTCGGACCGTCGCATCCGATTCTGCGGGCGCAATTGCCCGCTGACTGGAGCGCGCAGGCCCTCTACGACAATCATGAAGTGCTGATGCTGCATGGCCAGCAGATCTGCCACCATCGCAATCCGGCCTGCGGGCGCTGCGTGCTCCTCGACCTCTGCCCCGAGGGGCAGGCCCGAATGGGTGCCGGAGGCGCTATCCGCGAGCCCTGAACGCGGGTGCCTTCGCGGGCCTGGAGCCTTGACCGGTCCCGGCGCGGCGTCCAGAAACCGGCGCTTGGCTGCGGGATTGTTCGCCGGCGGCTGCCTCACCCCTATCCCTACGAGGACCACGCCGCGATGAGCGCGTTCAAGGAACTGGTGTTCTCGGGCGTACAGCCGACCGGGAACCTGCATCTCGGTAACTATCTCGGCGCCATCAAGCGCTTCGTCGAGATGCAGGCGCGCGACGCGCAGTGCCTGTACTGCGTCGTCGACATGCACGCGATCACCCTGTGGCAGGACCCGGCCGCGCTCAAGGGGCAGATCCGCGAGGTCACCGCCGCTTTCCTCGCCGCGGGCATCGATCCGAAGCGCTCGATCGTCTTCAATCAGAGCCAAGTGCCCCAGCACGCCGAGCTCGCCTGGATCTTCAACTGCGTCGCGCGCCTGGGCTGGCTCAACCGCATGACCCAATTCAAGGACAAGGCCGGCAAGGACCGGGAGAACGCCTCGATCGGGCTCTACGCCTATCCCGTCCTGATGGCAGCCGACATCCTGGCCTATCGGGCGACCCACGTCCCAGTGGGCGAGGACCAGAAGCAGCACCTCGAATTGACGCGGGACATCGCGCAGAAGTTCAACAACGATTTTTCGGAATCGATCGCCGCGCATGGGCACGACGAGGGCGCTGGCTTCTTCCCCGTCACCGAACCGCTGATCGGTGGGCCGGCCGCCCGTGTCATGAGCTTGCGCGACGGCACCAAGAAGATGTCGAAGTCGGATGCCTCCGACAATTCGCGCCTTAATCTCACGGACGATGCGGACGCCATCGCGGCCAAGGTGCGCAAGGCCAAGACTGATCCGGATGCCCTCCCCTCCGAGGTTGAGGGCCTCAGCGGCCGGCCAGAGGCCGACAACCTGGTGGGCATTTTCGCCGCCCTGAAGGATATCTCGCGCGAGGACGTGCTGCGCGATTACGGCGGCGCGCAGTTTTCGGCCTTCAAGGGTGCGTTGGTCGAACTCGCCGTCGAAACTCTGGCGCCCCTGGGCGCCGAAATGAAGCGCCTGGTCTCAGATCCGGCCGAGATCGATGCCGTGCTGGCCGATGGCGCCGAACGCGCCGAGGCCATCGCGGCCCCAACCCTCGATGCGGTCAAGGACATCGTCGGGTTCGTCCGCCGGGGACCGCGCCTACGGATGGTGTGAGGCGTTCCGCCCTCTCCCATGCAGGGAGAGGGCGGGGCGTGATGTCAGCTCTCGCCGCGGGCGACCCGGGCCTCGTATTCCGGAAGTTCGAGACGTCCTTCCTTCTCGACACGGGCCTTGTCCGCTTCGGGAATGACGTCGGCAACCATGTCGAGCCGCTTCCACAGGGCGAGAGGCGTCTCCTTGTCCGGGGTCGGTACGTACTTGTTCTGCGCCACCTTCTGGTACTTGTGGATGTAGCGTGGGCAGTTGACCCAGGCCTTCGTGACCTCGACGCGGACGAGGTACTTGGCCTCGGTGTACTCGGCCATCAGAGGATCGTCGCGAAGCATCCGGGCATGGCCCTGGACGCGGACCCTGTGCGGGGTCTCGAAATCGATGAACAGCAGGCCGACCTTGGACTGCCCCTCGATGTTGCCCATCGAGTACCACATGCCGTTGCCGTCGAAGCCCGGGAAGACGAGGGTGTTGTCGTCGAGCACCTTCACGAAGCCGGGGCTGCCGCCCTTGTAGGAGACGGTGGGCATGCCGTCGGGATCGACGGTGGAGAGAAAGAACATGTCTCGGCTGCCGATGAAGGCGGCTTCATCCTTGCCGATCGCGTCATGCACCCAGCCGGTATCCAGGCGCTCGGCGAGCTTGAGGGTCTTGTACTCCTCCTGCAGCGCGCGATGCTCGTCGTAGTATAGCGATGCCATGGGTGTCCTCCGCGTTTCGGCTACTCTCAAGATGGGCGGCCGTTGCGGAGCATGATCGCGGGAAAGCTGTTTGAGCACAACAGGCGGGACGTCTTGATCACGTCTCAGTGACGGCTGCGTGTCCGATGATCGACGCATGAAAAAGCCGACGCCGCTTGCGCGACGCCGGCTTCATCCGCAACCGGAGGCCGAGCGAAGCCGGCCTCCCAATCCCGAATTAATTCTTGGCTTTGTCGACCAGGGCCTTCTCGGAGATCCACGGCATCATGCCGCGCAGCTTGGCGCCGACCTCCTCGATTGGGTGAGCGGCGAGCTTGGCGCGGGTGGCTTTGAACGAGGTCTGGCCAACCTTGTTCTCGAGCATCCAGTCACGGGTGAACTTACCCGACTGGATATCGTTGAGGACGCGCTTCATCTCGGCTTTGGTCTCCGGCGTCACGATGCGCGGGCCGGTGACGTACTCGCCGTACTCGGCGGTGTTCGAGATCGAGTAGTTCATGTTGGCGATGCCGCCCTCGTAGATGAGGTCGACGATGAGCTTCACCTCGTGCAGGCACTCGAAATAGGCCATCTCGGGGGCGTAGCCGCCCTCGACGAGGGTCTCGAAGCCGGCCTTGATCAACTCGACGAGGCCGCCGCACAGCACGGCCTGCTCGCCGAACAGATCGGTTTCGCACTCTTCCTTGAAGGTGGTCTCGATGATGCCGGCGCGGCCGCCGCCATTGGCCGAAGCGTAGGACAGGCCGAGATCGTGCGCGTTGCCGGAAGCGTCCTGCGCGATGGCGATCAGGGTCGGCACGCCGCCGCCCTTGAGGTACTCGCCGCGCACGGTGTGGCCGGGGCCCTTCGGCGCGACCATCAGCACGTCGAGGTCCTTGCGGGGCTCGATCAGGTTGAAGTGGACGTTGAGGCCGTGGGCGAACAGAAGGGCGGCGCCCTGCTTCATGTTCGGCTCGAGCGACTCCTTGTAGATGTCGCCCTGCAGCTCGTCCGGGGTCAGCATCATGACGACGTCGGCCTGCTTGGCGGCGTCGGCGACGTTCATCACCGTGAAGCCCTCATGCTCCGCCTTCTTGGCGGTGGCGGAGCCCTCGCGCAGGGCGATGACAATGCCCTTGACGCCCGAATCGCGCAGGTTGAGGGCGTGGGCATGGCCCTGGCTGCCGTAGCCGACGATGACGACCTTCTTGCCCTTGATCAGGTTCAGGTCGGCGTCACGATCGTAATAGACCCGCATGGCGGTACCTTCTCTTTTCTCTCGATTGAGCATGAGTGCGCTCCGGCGCCCTCATCTGAAACGACATCCGCGCGGCCGTGCGATCCGCGGAGCTTTTAGCGAGGCGATCCCCTTGACGGAAGGGGAATTGTCGCATGCCCCGCGCTTTGCTTCGCCTTCCGGTACTCAGGCCGGCAGTTTCAATCCCTCGCGGGCGAAGACCGCCTGCACGGCGGGACGCGCAGCCATGGCGCGGGCATGCGCCGTCCAGGCGGGGAAGCGCGCCGCCATGTCGAAGCCGAGGGCCGGGCCGCGGCCCCAGGTCCAGAACAGCAGGAGGTAGGGATCGGCGACACTGTAGGTCTCGCCGATGGCCCAGCCGCCGTTAGAGAGCTTGACCTCGGTCATCGTGAAGAGGTCGCCGCAGGTCTCCGCACCCTTGGCCTGGATGCCCGGATAGGCTGCCTCGTCTCCACTGTAGCGCTCCGCCCGGCGGATATGCGCGTAGGCGATGTGGTGGCCGGTGGAGAGCCAGCCGAGCCATTCGTCGACCCGGGCCTGGTCACGCGGCGTCTCGGGCCATAGGCCGGCCTGCGGGTGAAGGCGCGCGATGTGGCGAAGGATCGCGGTGTTCTCGGTGAGCACCCAGTCGGCCTCCACCAGCGCCGGCACGCGGCCGCGCTCGTTAACGGCGAGGTAGTGTGGGGCCCGCTGATCGCCCTTGGCGAGGTCGAGCCGCACGGTCTCGTAGGGCGCGCCGGTTTCTTCCAGCGCGATATGGGAGGCAAGCGAGCAGGCGCCGGGGGCGTAGTAGAGGGTGGTCATGTGGCTTCGTCTTCCTCCGCCAGGTCGATCACCGGTACGCCGATGAGGGTAGCCAGTTTCGATCAGGCTTCTGCAAGGATGTTTCCCGGAACTCTGCCGAGGCGTCGGTCTGTTCCGGTCCGGAGATCGATGAAGCGAACCTGATCAACCAGGATCGCTTCGGACGCCTTCCGCGCGTTCAGATCCAAGCTTTCAGATCTAAGGGTTCAGATTTAGGACCTGGATCGGAATGAACGCGCGTCCCATCGCTGGCGGTCCAGGAGACCAGTGGGGATCGTCGTCCTTGATGATGTCGGAACCGCCATCCGCCCTCTCTGTTTGCGAATTCCCGTCACATCGGCTCGGCGCCACGTCCCATTGCGGCGATCCCGGTGCGGGAGATCTCCACGAGGCCGATCACCGTCATCAGGCCGATGAAGCGATCGATCTCCTCGGTGGTACCGGTGACCTCGAACACGAAGGAGTTCAGGGTCGCGTCGAGGGTCTTGGCGCCGAAGGCGGCCGCGAGGGTCAGCGATTCGGTGCGGTGCTCGCCGGTGCCCGCGACCTTCACGAGGCACAGTTCGCGCTCGAGGGCCTTGCCCTGGAGGGTCAGGTCAACCACCCGGTGCACGGGAACGAGGCGGTCGAGCTGCGCCTTGATCTGCTGGATCACCGCGTCGGTTCCGGCGGTGACGATGGTGATGCGGGAGAGATGGCGCGCCACCTCGGTCTCCGACACCGTCAGGCTCTCGATGTTGTAGCCGCGTCCCGAGAACATACCCGAGATCCGGGCGAGCACGCCGGGCTCGTTGTCGACGATGACAGCCAGGGTGTGCCGGTTGATCGGCTCGACCCGGCCGGCATCGGGATAGTGCGTATTCATGGCGTTCATGGGCGTGCCCCGGATCTTCGTCTGCGATGGCGTGTCGTGGGTGGCCCGGCGGGGCCGATGGAGAATGAAGGGGTCGGCCGGGCGTGTCACCGCCCGGCCCGGCTGCGCCTGGAGGCTCAGACCAGCATCTTACCCTCTTCGGAGATGACGTCGCCGATCTCGACCCCAGTCTCGCCGAGGTAGTCGGACAGCAGCATCTCGTTGTGCGCCTTGCCCGACGGGATCATCGGGAAGCAGTTCTCCTTCTTGTCGACGATGCAGTCGAAGACGACCGGACCGTCATAGTCGAGCATCTCGGCGATCGCGGCGTCGAGATCGCCCGGCTTCTCGCAGCGGATGCCCTTGGCGCCGTAGGCCTCGGCCAGCTTGACGAAGTCGGGCAGGCTCTCGGAGTAGCTCTGCGAGTAGCGCGAGCCGTGCAGCAGCTCCTGCCACTGGCGCACCATACCCATGTACTCGTTGTTCAGGATGAAGATCTTGACCGGCAGGCGATACTGCACCGCCGTCGACAGTTCCTGCATGTTCATCAGGATCGAGGCTTCGCCGGCAATGTCGATGACGAGGCCGTTCGGGTGGGCGAGCTGCGTGCCGATGGCCGCTGGCAGGCCGTAACCCATGGTGCCGAGGCCGCCGGAGGTCATCCAGCGGTTCGGCTCGTCGAACTTGAAGTACTGCGCCGCCCACATCTGGTGCTGACCGACTTCGGTCGTGACGTAGGTCTCGCGATCCTTACAGGCCTCGTAGAGGCGCTGGACGGCGTATTGCGGCTTGATGATCGTGCCCGATGGCCAGTAGGCGAGGCAGTCGCGCGCCTTCCAGGTCCGGATCTTGGTCCACCAACCCTCAAGGCGAGCCTTGTCCGGCTGTCGGGGCAGCGCGGTCCAGGCGGCGAGCATGTCTTCCAGCACCGAGCCGCAATCGCCGACGATCCCGACATCGACCTTGACGACCTTGTTGATCGAGGAGGCATCGATATCGACGTGGATCTTCTTCGAGAACGGCGCGAAGGCATCGAGCCGGCCGGTGATCCGGTCGTCGAAGCGAGCGCCGATGCAGACCATGACGTCGCAATCATGCATCGCCAGGTTGGCCTCGTAGGTTCCGTGCATGCCGAGCATGCCCAGGAACTGGTCGTCCGAGGCCGGAAACGCGCCGAGACCCATCAGGGTCGAGGTAACGGGAAAACCAGTCTCGGCGGCGAGCTTGCGCAGCAGCGCCGAGGCGTGCGGCCCCGCATTGATGACACCGCCGCCCGTGTAGAGGATCGGCCGGCGTGCGGAAGCCATCAGTTCGACAGCCGCCTGGATCTGGGCCGCGTCGCCCTTGAAGGCCGGCTTGTAGGTCTTGTGGCCGTTCTGGGTCGGGCGCTCGTAGACGCCGGACGCGAACTGGATGTCCTTCGGCAGGTCGATGACGACCGGGCCGGGCCGCCCGTTGGCAGCGACGTAGAAGGCCTCGTGCAGGATGCGCGGCAGGTCGTCGATCGATTTGACCAGATAGTTGTGCTTCGTGCAGTGGCGCGTGATGCCGACCGTGTCGCACTCCTGAAAGGCGTCCGTTCCGATCAGGTGCGTCGGAACCTGACCGGTGATGCAGACGAGCGGGATCGAATCGAGCAGCGCGTCGGTCAGGCCCGTGATGATGTTGGTGGCGCCGGGTCCCGAGGTGACGAGGACGCAGCCGACCTTGCCGGAGGAGCGGGCATAGCCCTCCGCCGCATGGACGGCGCCCTGCTCGTGGCGCACGAGGATGTGCTTCAGGGTCTCCTGGTGGAACAGTGCATCGTAGATCGGCAGCACCGCGCCGCCGGGATACCCGAACAGCGTATCGACACCCTGATCCTGAAACGCCCGGATGACCATTTCGGCCCCGGTCATGACCTCGCCGCCCATCGTCCTGCTCCTTGAAACCTGTCTGTGCTGCTCGTGTCGTCCAGCGCGTCGCGGCAATAAAAAAGGGTCCCGAGGGACCCTGCATGCGCCACCATTCGGATCGCGGACCCTGCTGTCAGGTCCGCCCCGTCGGTGGCGCTTCCGTTACGATAAGGATGGCACGCATCGCGTTGTCGTCTGCCTTGTTCGTTCGCCAAGACGGCGAATCGAAAATCGTGTGGGGTGTCATACTGGAGGCGAGGTCCCCGGTCAACGCGCAGGGCGTACAATCGTGCAGGTTCAGACGTCGCGATGTGGGTATTGCGACGGTAAAACCGGCCACCCTATTCGACTGGAACCTCGCCGAGGATCGCACCGGTTCTCGGATCGGCATCGAAGGTCATCCGCCGCCCGTTCTTGATGCCCTCGCCGTCCCAGTGACCATCATCGGCTTCGAGCTTGGTGATCTCGCTGTAGCCCGCGCTTTTCAGAGCTTCCTTCGTCTGCGCCGGGGTCAGCCAGTCGGCACCCGGCATCTCGGCCGATGCCGGCAGAGGCGCGGCAAATGCGACGATCGCCAGGAAAGCGAGACCGTATCGGATTGGACGGGACATGCGGGCGATCCTTGCAGGATGAATCTGGCGGGGCGGGCCTGGCGAGACGGGTCTGGCAAGGCGAGTCTGGGTAGGGCGGTTCTTGCGAAACAGGCTTTGCGAACGGTGACGCCCGTGGATGGCGTGGTCTGACCGGGAATACCGGACATCGCAAGACGGCGGGCTCGGCCGGAGATTCAGATTTGCCCGGTCCCGTCTCCCCGTCCTATCAAGGCCGGAGGCTGCGAGAGGTTCGCTCCCGACCCCTGTCCTCTACCGAACAAGGAAATCCAATCCTGCCCGAGACCACCGCCTTTCTCCTCCTCGACGTGGCGGGTGTCGCCTGCGCTCTGGCGCGGACGTCGGTGAGCGAGGTCCTGCCGCTGCCAAATCTACATGCTCCGCCAGCCGGAGGCGGTCCCCTGGAGGGCTTCCTCAACCTCGGCGGCAATCCGATTCCAGTCGTCGACCTCGCCCGTCTTCTCGGCCTCCGCGCGGGCGGCACCGAGTCGGAGGCTACAAGTGCCTACCGGCATATCGTGCTCGATGCGCAGGGGAGCACCGGCTTCCTGGTCGACAGGGTCGAGGACCTCATCTCGATCGAGGCCTCCGCGATCCGGGCGGTCTCACCGGAGCGGACCCTCAACGGTTGCGTCATATCCGAGATCGCGCACGACGACGGCCTGATCCACGTGCTCGGCTTGTCCCATCTCTTCACGTCGGAGGAGCGCCTGCGCTTGGCGGCGCTGGCCGATGCGGCGGCCGAGCGCCTCGCCGCGTTGTCCGCAGCCTGAGCAAACAGCGACGCGAAATGCAGCGCCCATGACGCGTCCGCCGCGCTCCGGTCCGGAGGTCGATCCGGGCTTCCCGGCTCTCAAGGCCCGGATTATCGCCCGCACCGGCCACCATTATTACGCCGACAAGGACGATCTTCTCTTCGATCGCCTGCGCAAGCGTTTCCGGGTGCTCGGGCTCACCGATTCGACAGCTTACGCCGCATGGCTCGACGACCGGTTGGCGGGCGGCCCGGAATGGGCTGCGTTGGAGGCCGAGATCACCATCGGCGAAACGTTCTTCTTCCGCTACGCCGAGCAGTTCGCCGCCCTGCGCACCACGATCCTGCCCACCCTGATCGCCGCTCGTTCGACCGAACGCACCTTGCGAGTCTGGAGTGCCGGCTGCTCCACGGGGGCGGAGCCCTACTCCATCGCCATTCTGCTGCACGAGCTTCTCGGCCCCGCTCTCCCCGATTGGCGCCTCTCGATTCTCGGGACCGACATCAGCACGGCGGCCCTCGAGACCGCCCGGGCGGGGATCTATGGTCGCTGGGCCCTTCGGACCCTGCCCCCCGGGGAGCGCCTCCGCTATTTCGTCCCGGGGCCGCCCGTGGCGGGATCGGGCCGCGATGGCACCTATGCCCTGCGGCCGGAATTTCGCCGGATGGTGCGCTTCGAGCGGCGCAACCTCATGGACCTCATCGACGTCCGGGCGGTTCAGCCCCTGGCCGACTTCGACCTGATCCTCTGTCGCAACGTGCTGATCTATTTCGAGGCCGAGGTGGTCCTGGGGATCGTGCGCGGTCTCGGTCGGCGCCTGACCCCGGAGGGCTGGCTCCTCATCGGCCATGCCGAGCCGAATCCGGCCATCTCCGCCCTGCTCGAACCCGTCAACCTGCCCGGAACCGTGGCTTACCGTCCTTGGGGTGCACGGGCTCCGATCGCCCCTGCCCCGTCCTGGCGGCCGGAGCCGGTGGTTGCGGCGGCTGCAACGTTCCGGCCGGCAGACCCGCTTCCCCCCGCGATGGCCACCGGGGCGTCGTCCAGGTCCGAGGCCACGTCCTCTGATGCCCGGGAATCTCTGGCCGAATCTTCGTCCGATCCCTTGCCCGATCCACGGCCCGAGCCAGGATCTCATTCCAGCGAGCCGGCGGCTGTGCTTGCGCAGATCCGCGTGCTTGCGGATTCCGGAGACACGGCCGAGGCCTGGCGGGCTCTGCGGCGGGCAATTCCTGCTTCACCCGCCGATCCGGTGCTGCACTATTACGACGGCCTTCTCGCCCACAGCCTCGGACGCGAGGTGGAAGCCGAGCGCGCTTGGCGCGGCGCACTTTATCTCGACCGGGACTTCGTCATGGCCCACTACCAACTCGGCCTGCTGATGCTCGGCCTCGGTCGGTCCGCGGAAGCGGTCCGGGCCCTCGACAATGCCATCCGTCTGGCCCAAGCCCTGGCGCCCGATGCCAGGGTGGCAGAGGGCGACGGGATCGGTCCGTACGAGCTCGCGCGTAGCGCAGCCCTCGCCCGCGCTGCCGCGAAAGGAAAGGTGCCGTGACGGAGTTTGGTGGCGGCGAAACCGCCTCTCTGAACCTGCAGGTCTTGCGTGAGGAGCGCTCTCGCCTGCTCGCCCGTCGCGGGCACGCGAGGGCGGGGGCCGCGGGCGCGATGCGCGCCCTTCTCGTCTGCGCCTGCGGAGACGAACGCTTCGCCCTCCCCCTGACCCATGTCGCTCAGGTGCTGCCGGCCCGAACCGTGACGCCACTGCCGGACGCTCCGCCCGCGATCCTCGGGCTCATCGCGATCTCCGGCCGGGTCGTCAGTCTGATTGCCCTGGGGCGCGCGCTCGGGCGTGCTGCGAATGGAGGAAGTGAGGCCGGACACGTGGTCCTGATGCGCGGGTCCGGAAGCCCCGTCGCGCTGGCTGTCGATCGGGTGCTCGGCGTTGTGGAGGTGGCGGAGGATTCGACTGACCTGACCTTCTGCGAGGCGGGTTTGAGCATCGAGGCGGTTTCGGGCTATGCCGCCCCCGGCGCCGGACCTGACGCGACGTCCGGGTTCGTCGTCGTCGACCTGCCGCGCCTGCTGCGCCAATTCCTGCCGTGAATTCGTCCCGTTGCGTGTCTCGCTGAGGCGCCGCTTCGGCTGAGACCCTTGTGAGGCTGACCCGGGCGCCGCCAGCCGGGATGTCAGTCGATTTAGCGAAGCCTGGAGCCACCTGTGTCGATCTCGATCGGAAAACGCATTCTCCTCGGCTTCGTCGCCATCACGGTGGTGAGTATCGCGCTCGGCCTTTACGCCCTCGGCCAGATCGCCGTCGTGCGCGACACCACGGACGGCATCGTCACCCGCGATCTCACCGTGGCGCGTCAACTCGACGAACTCGCGAACAAGGCCCGTGACATGGGTCTTCAGCGGCGCAACGCGATCATCGCCCTGCTGATGCGCGCGCGTGGCGGACCGGAGCGAGAGGATGTCTCCGGGAGCTGGCGCCGGGCGGCGACGGAAGCCGATGCGATCCTTGCCGACCTGATCCGCGCGAGCGATGGATATCAGAGCCGCTCAGCATCCGAGGAGCGCAGCCGGGCCTGGCGCAAGGTGAACGGCATCGCGCTCGAGGCCGCGGCCGATCTACGCGAGCTGCGTTCCGCCAGCGAGGCGCAGCTCGCTGCCGTCGCCGCCAAGGATATCGACGGTGTCGAGTCCCGGAACGACGCGGTGAATCGCAGTCAGGACGTGTTCCTCGCCGATGTCGAGCGCACGCGCTCTGCCCTTGATGAGGGCATCACGGCGGGACAACACCGGGTCGCCGACGTGTACGATCACAGCCGCTTCCTGATTCTGGCGACCCTCGGCGCCTGCATTCTCCTCAGCGTCCTCATCACCATCCTCATAAGCCGGGCGGTCGTGCGACCCCTCGAGGAGGTGATGGCCTTTGCCGAGCGCGTCGGCGAGGGCGACCTGTCGGGCACCCTGGATGCGCGGGGCAAGGACGAGATCGGACGCCTCGGGCGAACTCTCAACCGCATGGTCTCGGGCCTTGCCGATCTGGCGCGGACCAACCGGGCCGCCACCTCCGACCTGAATGCGGCGGCCGCCGAGATCCGCGCTTCCGCCCAGGAACAGGCGGCCAGTGTCGAGGAGCAGTTCGCCGCCGTGCAGGAGACCGCCGCCACCGTCGACGAGATCACCCATTCGGGGGCTCAGATCGGCAAGCGTGCCGGCGAGGTCATCGCCACGGCGCAGTCGACGGCCCAGACATCCCGGGCCGGTCTGCGCGCTGTGGCCGACACCGCACGGGCGATGGACTCGATTCGCGAGCAGGCCGAGGCGGTCGCCGGCAACATCGTCGCCCTTTCGGAGAAGACGCAGGCGATCGGCGACATCATCACCACCGTCAACGACATCTCGGAGCGCACCCACCTCCTGGCGCTGAACGCCGCCATCGAAGCCGCGGCGGCCGGCGAGAGCGGACGCAGCTTCGCCGTCGTCGCGTCCGAGATGAAGCTCCTGGCCGATCAGGCCAAGGCGGCCACCGGACAGGTCCGCACCATCCTTGGCGAGATCCAGCGTGGCATCAATACCTCGGTGATGCTCACCGAGGAGGCGGTCAAGCGTGCCGCGACCGGTAAGGCCCGCTCCGACACGACGCAGCGAACCATCGAGGAGATCACCGCCCGGGTCGAGGAGAGCGTCCAGACCTTCCAGCAGATCGTCGCGTCGACGAACCAGCAGCAACTCGGCATCGAGCAGGTGATGGGCGCCCTGCAGAACATCCGTCAGGCGAGCCAGCAGACTGCGGCAGGCACCCGCGAGGTCGAGGCAGCCTCGGCCAACCTGACCGAACTCGCGCAAGCCCTGATGACGCTCGCCGAGCGCTACCGGCACTGATACGGCATCGGCACGAACCGAGCGGTTGTTGGGCAAGTCTCTATTGGGCAAGTCACTGTCGGGAAAGTCGCTGCCGGGTCACTCGACCCGGTGCGGTACTGGGGGCGGCTCGGATCACTCATTCGGATGGATCCGGGCGGATGGATCTGGGATGGGACGTTTTTCGCACTTCACCGGTCGTGAGAAGCCGGCGAAGCTCATCGCTCACGAATGGGTGGTCGGCTCTTCCGAAGTTTTGGGAGCCGCGCTGACCCCGAGGTGGCCCTAGGCGACGGATGGATATTCGCCAGCTTCTTCTTGCGGCATTCGAGGTCGAGCATCGCGAGCATGTCGATGCGATTCGCGCCGCCCTGGGTGGCGAGGCCAGCACGCACGCCCCCGATTGGAACGACATCTTCCGGCGGGCGCACAGCCTGAAGGGTGCGTCACGCGCCGTTGACCTGCCAGCAGTGGAGGCCGTCGCTCATCGGTTGGAGACCCTGTTCGAGCGCGTCGTCGCACAGGACGGGGGCCTGTCGCGCTCCGCCGCCTCCGCCGTGCATCTCGCCCTCGATCGGATCGAGGCTTATGTCGCCGGCCTTACCGATGGAGCCGGCCCGGACATGCCGGGCGATGCCCTCGCGGCGCTGGACGGAGCGCTCGACTCGAAGGCCGCGCTTGCGCCGGAACCAGCGCCGCCAGTACCCCCGGCCCCATCCCCTCCTCCTGTTGCCGCTGCCAAGCCCACGGCGACGGAGCCACCGACCGAGGGGGTTCAGACCCTCCTGCGGGTCCCGGCAGACGCGGTTGAAGCCCTGACCCGGGCGACGCATGAACTTGCCAGTGCGCTTGGCGCCGAGGCCGTGCTGGCCGAAGGCCTCGCGCGGCTGGGCCGCCGTGCCAACGATCTCGCCCGCCTGATCGAGACGCAGCGCGACAGCGTGGGGCGTCGAACTGCGGCTGCGCGCGGGGCACAGATCGGACAGGCCGGCTCGGACGCGGAGGCGCGCGCCCTCGAGACCGGTCTTCTCGCGCTCGCTCGCGATGCTGCCGATTTGGCGCGGGTGCGCGGCGCCCTCGCTTCCTCCGTCGACGGCGCCATGGCCCGGGTTGCGGGCGAAGCCGAGCGTTTGGCGCTCGTGCCGGCTGAGACCGCTTTTGGAGGCTTTGCCCGGACCCTGCGCGATCATGCGCGCGGCGAAGAGCGCGAGATCGAAGTGACGGTCCACGGCCTCGACCTTCCCGTCGACCGAGCGATGCTTCAGGTCCTCAAGGACCCTGTTCTACACGCCCTGCGCAACGCCCTGAGCCACGGCGCCGAACCGCCCGAGACGCGCCGACGCCTCGGCAAGCCGGCCGCACTGGCGATCGGTCTCGACGTCGCGGTTCAGGGCGGCCGACTCGTCGTTCGCGTGCAGGACGATGGGCGTGGACCCGATTTTGCCGCCATCGCCGAGACCGCCCGGCACCGAGGGCTGCTGAATGGCGGCGCCGATCCCGCGCCGGAGGCGCTTCTCGCCCTGGTGTTCGAACCCGGATTCTCCACCGCCTCCGCCGTCGATACCCTGTCCGGGCGCGGGATCGGCCTCTCGGTAGTGGCCGATGCGGTGCGCCGGCTCGGCGGTGCCGTCCGGCTCGCGCCACGCGTGCCGTTCGGTACTGAACTGACCATGACGCTGCCGCTCTCGGCTGCGCGCCGGGCGATGCTTCTCGTCGAAGCAGCCGGTATCACCTACGCGATTCCAAGCGGATCGGCGGAGCGGTTGCTCCGGCTGGACCGACTCGACCTGATCTCTGTCATGGGCCGCACCGTGACACAGGTGGAGATCGAGGGACGCGCCATCAGTCTGCCGGTCCTTGATCTGAGGAGCCTTCTTGGATTGGCGGCCCAGTCCGACGAGACGGGGACGACACGTCCGGCGATTCTGCTCCGCGGCGGCGGGCGCCGCTGCGTGCTTGCCGTGGATGCGCTCTCGGATGTCGTGTCGCTGCGGGTGTTGCCGGCGCCCCCCATCGGCACCGATCCGCGCCTGATTTCCGGAACCGTGATCCTGGCCGGGGATAGGCCCGCCCTCGTCCTCGATGCCGATGGCCTCGTCGCACGAGCGGGTGAGGCAGGCCGCGCCGCGGCGCCGCAGCCGATAGGCCCACACGGAACGATCGCACAGGGACCACGTTCGACGATCCTCGTCGTGGACGATTCCATCACCACGCGCACCTTGGAGAAAGGTATCTTGGAAGCCGCAGGATACCGCGTCGTCGTTTGTGTCGACGGTCAGGATGCGCTCGATCGTCTGCGGGCGGGCATCGAGCTGGTCGACCTCGTCGTCGCCGACGTGGAAATGCCACGCCTCGACGGCTTCGGCCTCCTGAAGGCGCTGCGCGCCGAGGAGGCGTTCGCGCGCCTGCCGATCATCCTGATGACCTCGCGCGGCGATGCGGAAGACGTGGCACGCGGCCTCGACCTCGGCGCGGATGCCTACCTGACGAAGCAGACCTTCGATCAGCGCAAGCTCCTCGACACCATCGGGCAATTGCTGTGAGCGGACAGGGACGGGACAGAGCGATTCAGGAGGGACGATTGGCGCGGGTGCGCGTGATGCTGGTCGAGGATTCCCTGGTGGTGCGGCAACTCCTCATCCACATCGTCGGACGGGATCCGCGCCTGGAAGTGGTGGCGGCGGTGGCGTCCGGCGAGGAAGCCCTCGCGACGATCAGCCAGGTTCGGCCGGACGTCGTCTCGATGGATATCCGTTTGCCCGGCATCGATGGTCTGGAAACCACGCGGCGGATCATGGCCGAGCATCCGACGCCCATCGTGGTGATCGCGGACTCGATCGAGGATTCATCCCTCCGCATCTCGATGAACGCCCTCAGGGCCGGTGCGCTGTCCGTGGTACAGAAGCCCGTAGCCACCACCCATGCGGGTTATGACGCGGCGGCCAGCGAGATTTGTACGCAGCTGCGCATCATGGCGGCCGTTCCGGTCATCCGGCGCCGGCCGATCGGATCGGAATGGGCCGGCCGGGCGGTCAACCCGGTGCCGATCGCCGCCGCACTCAAGGTGCCTGAATCGGCCAGTGTGCTCGCCATCGCGGCGTCCACGGGCGGTCCGCCAGCGCTGGCCCGGGTCATCGGTGCCCTGCCGGCAAGTTTTCCTCTGCCGATCCTGGTGGTCCAACACATGGGCCCGGCCTTCATGGAGGGCTTCGCGTCCTGGCTGAACGGCGTCGTCGGGCTCACCGTGTCCGTGGCTCAGGAGGGTGAACGGGTGGCGCCCGGTCGTGTCTACGTTGCGCCGGGAGACCGGCATCTCGAGCTCGGCGGGGGTGGTCACCTGCGCATCACCGATGCCGCACCGGTCGGCGGCCAGCGCCCGGCCGCTACCGTCCTGTTTCGCTCCGTCGCCCGGCACGCGGGAACGCGCGGTATCGGAGTCCTGCTGACGGGGATGGGCGAGGATGGCGCGACCGGGCTCCTCGACATGCGCCGGGCCGGTGGCCTGACCGTCGCCGAGGACGAGAGCACGGCGGTCGTGTTCGGTATGCCGGCGGCCGCGATCCGCCTCTCCGCGGCCGGGAGCGTCTTGCCTCTGGACCGGATCGCCGCTCACCTCGTCCGCCTTGCGGAGGG
Source organism: Methylobacterium sp. 37f (assembly GCF_023093475.1). Classification (NCBI taxonomy): domain Bacteria; kingdom Pseudomonadati; phylum Pseudomonadota; class Alphaproteobacteria; order Hyphomicrobiales; family Methylobacteriaceae; genus Methylobacterium; species Methylobacterium sp. 37f. Next base: position 19,962 of record NZ_JAGHKN010000020.1, on the reverse strand, counting down.
CGGTCCGTGAGCGAGACCAATCCGGCGCGCCTCCTGCTCGTTGAAGATTCCGAGACCCAGGCGTTGGAGTTGCGGCTCCTGCTCGAATCGAAGGGGTTCGTGGTCGAGCGCTGCGCCACGGCCGAAGCCGCTCTCGATCACCTGAACACCCGCCTGCCCGATCTGGTGGTGGCCGACCACCACCTTCCCGGCATGAACGGGGACGAGTTCGCCCGGCAGCTTCGCCTCTCCCTGCGCACCCGCGCCCTGCCGCTCCTCATGCTCACGGGTGCCCGCGACGGGGAGCGGCAGGGCCTGGAGAGCGGCGCCGATGCCTACGTAGCGAAATCCGCCGATCGCGACCTTCTGGTGCTCCGCATCCGTGCGCTTCTGCGCGAGCGCACGGGCGGCAGCGACGGTCCAGGCATCTCGGCGTTTCGGCGGGGCCGCGTCCTCGTGGTCGACGGGAGCGCAACCTACCGGACCTTCCTGGCCGGCCTCCTCGCCCATGAGGGCCACGAGGTCGCCACCGCGGACAATCACGCCGCCGCCATGGAAGCGCTGAGCACAGAGGGGGCGGCGTTCGACTGTGTGACGATCGACCTTCTCGCCACCCGCTATGACGGCCTCGCCCTGTGCCGGGCGATCAGCGAGCATCGCAATGCCGAGCTTGCGCGCCGGGAAGCTGGAGGCCCGACTTTCCAGGTGGTCGGCATCGCCGGCACCAGCCCGGCGAAAGACTTCCTGGTCGAGGCCTTTGCGGCGGGGGCCGATGACGTCGTCTCGAAGTCCGACGGCGAGATCCTCGTTCTGCGGGTCCGCAGTCTCGTCCGCCGCAAGCTGCTTGAGGAGGACAATCGCCGGATTGCCGGGGAATTCGGTGCGCGCGAGCGGGCCCTCGAACGTGCCCGCGCCGAAGCCGAGGCCGCGGAAGCGCGCGCGGCTCTCGCGGGTGCCCTGGAGCAGGCCAATGCCGATCTTGCCACGGCCAACCGCAAGCTCACCGACGCCCAGGCCAAGCTGGTCCAGGCGGCCAAGATGGCGTCCCTCGGCGAGCTGGTTGCGGGCATCGCCCACGAAATCAACAATCCGCTGGCCTTCATCCTCGCCCATCAGGGTACGGTGGAGCGCATCCTGGGTGAGGTGTCCACGGCACCCGATGCTGCCGACAATCCCCGTCGCCTGAAGAAATGCGGCGATCGCGTCGGCGCCATGCGGATGGGCCTGACCCGGATCCAGGATCTCGTCCTCAACCTGCGCAAGTTCTCGCGCTTGGACGAGGGCGAGCGGACTCTCGTCCATGTCCCTGAGGCGATTGAAACGGTCCTCGCCTTGATCCAACACAAGCTTGGCGACCGGATCGCTGTGGTGCGTGATTTCTTAGGGCGGCCGGAGATCCACTGCACGCCGGCCCTGCTCAACCAGGTGGTGATGAACATTCTTGGGAATGCCGCCGATGCCATGCCGGAGACCGGGACCATCGTCATCGAGACCCGCAGCAGCCCCGACCTCGATCTGATCCGCATCAGCGACACCGGACCGGGCATCCCTGAACCCCTGCGTGAGAAGATATTCGAACCCTTCTTCACTACGAAACCCGTCGGTTCGGGGACGGGCCTTGGTCTCGCGATTGCCTACAGTGTCGTCCAGGCGCATAGCGGCACGCTCAGTGTTGAGGCCGCTCCCGGAGGCGGAGCCTGTTTCGTGATCGGCATTCCACGGCAGACGGGTTGAGCATGTCCCAAGGCACGATCCTCGCTGTCGACGACGAACCGGACATCCTCGTTGCCCTCGAAGACCTGTTCGAGGACACGTTCCGCGTGCTGACGACAGCGAAGCCGGCGGAGGCCCTCGAAATCCTGGCCGGCAATCCGGATATCGCCGTCATCCTCTCGGATCAGCGCATGCCCGGCATGACCGGCGACGCCATGCTGGCGGAGGCACGCCGGTTCCACGATGCCCAGGCGATCCTGCTCACTGGCTACGCCGACATGAGCGCCGTGGTCGCGGCCCTGAACCAGGGTGGCATCACCGGCTATGCCACGAAGCCGTGGGACGCGAACCTCCTGCGCAATACGGTGCGGCAGGCCTTCGAGCGTCACCAACTCGCCCGGGAACTCGCAACCGAGCGCGCACTGCTGCGTGGCCTCCTCGACAATGCTCAGGATGCCATTTCCTTCAAGGATTCCGCCGGCCGCTTCATCCGTCTCAATGCCTACAAGGCGGAGAGCCTGGGCAGCGATGTCTCCGACTGCATGGGGCGAACCGAGGACGACGTGCTCGGGCAGGATGGCATCATCCAGGCTGCGGACGCAGCCGCGATCACCACTGGGGCGCCGAGCGACAGCTTGGTATCCGAAGGGGCGGTGGGAGCTGAGCGCTGGCGCCACGTCACCCGCGTGCCGATCCGTGACGCGGCTGGGGGGATCACACATCTGGCGACGATCGAGCGGGACGTCACCGCGCAAAAGTCCCTGGAGGCACGCCTGCGCCAGTCCGACAAGATGCAGGCCTTGGGGACCCTGGCCGGCGGTATCGCGCATGATTTCAACAACCTTCTGATGGCGATCCTGGGGAGCCTCGAGCTGGTGGCGCCCAAGGTTGCGGATCAGCCGCGGGTGCAGCGCCTCGTCGGGAACGCGATGCAGGCGGCCCAGCGAGGCGCTTCCCTCACCAAACGCCTGCTCAGCTTCAGCCGATCGCGTGACTTGCGTCCCCGCGCCGTCGACGTGAACAGCCTGATCGAGGGAATGAACGATCTCCTTGCCGGCAGTCTCGGCGGCCTCGTCACCATCCAAACCACGCTCGCTCCCGAAGCGCCGGCGGCCTGTGTCGATCCCGATCAGCTCGAGCTCGCAATCCTCAACCTCTGCATCAACGCCCGCGATGCGATGCCGGAGGGCGGCCAGATTGCAATCGGCACCCGCAACCTCCCGGTAGCTGACGATCCGGACCTGGACCCCGGGGATTACATGATGGTCGAGATCGCCGATTCTGGCAGCGGCATCGCGCCCGAAATCCTCGCGCGGGTGTGCGAGCCGTTCTTCACCACCAAAGCGGTTGGCCAAGGCACGGGCCTCGGGCTTGCGATGGTTTTCGGTCTTGCGCAGCAATCCCACGGTCGTCTGCGCATCGAGAGCGAGCTCGGTGCCGGAACCCGGGTCCAGATCACCCTGCCGCGCGTCGAAGCTGCGGGACCGGCTGAGGTCCTGGCGCCCGGCCCGACAACTCCAGCGGTCCGCGGTGCCCGTATCCTCGTGGTGGATGACGACCCGGAGGTCCGGCATGTCACCGCCTCATTCCTGTCGAGCTTCGGCTATACCGAACGCGAAGCCTCCGATGGATCGACGGCCGTCTCCCTGATGGAGCAGGACGCCTTCGATCTCGTGGTGGCGGATCTCGCGATGCCGGGCATGACGGGCGTCGAGCTCGCCGAGATCGTGCGGACGCGCTGGTCCGATGTGCCGGTGCTCATCGTCACCGGCCATGCCGAGGCGATCCCGATTCCTCCGGATCTGCCTGTCCTGCGCAAGCCCTTCGAATCCGCCGAACTCGCCGCAGAGGTCTCGCGCCTCCTCGACAGGGCGGCCTGAGCGAATCAGAAACTCGCTTTCCGCGGCAAACCATCTGAGATGGATGACGTGGCCGTGGCGGCCGCAAGCGGCAACGAAAAAAGGCGGCCCGAGGGCCGCCTTTTCCTATCCAACGACGCGGACGCGTGATTTACGCGGCGTCGTCCAGAACCGGGCCGGAATCCTTGCCGCGGGCGTCGACGTCACGGTCGACGAATTCGATCACCGCGAGCGGGGCATTGTCGCCGTAGCGGAAGCCGGCCTTCATGATGCGGCAGTAGCCGCCCGGACGCGCGTTGTAGCGCGGGCCGATGACGGCGAAGAGCTTGCGGACCATGTCGTGATCGCGGATTTGCGACATGGCGAGACGACGGGCATGCAGCGTGTCGGTCTTGCCGAGGGTGATCAGCTTCTCGATGACCGGACGCAGGTCCTTGGCCTTCGGCAGGGTGGTGACAATCTGCTCGTGCTTGATCAGCGCGGCCGACATGTTGGCGAACATCGCCTTGCGGTGTTCGGTGGTGCGGTTGAAGCGACGACCGCGAAATCCATGACGCATGATGGCTGATCCTTGGTTGATGGCCGCCGTGCCACGGTACGGCCAAGCGCCCCTCGGAATGGATCTTCGGGGCTGTTGATTCCGCGTAACCCTGCGGCGGGATTCCTTCGCCCTGACGCTGACCGAACCGGGCTTGCGTCAGGCCTCCAACATTCCGGGCTTCCCAAGGCGATCCCGGGAGGCGGATGCCACAACACCGAACGGTCGAAACCATCGGCGTTCTGGTTGTCCGGGCTCTGCGGCGCAGCGCCCGGACTGACGTGCGGTGTTGCCTAGTAGTGCTCTTCGAAGCGCTTGGCGAGGTCTTCAATGTTCTCCGGCGGCCAGCCGGGGATATCCATGCCGAGGTGCAGGCCCATCGCGGCGAGCACTTCCTTGATCTCGTTCAGAGACTTGCGTCCGAAGTTCGGGGTGCGCAGCATTTCGCCCTCCGACTTCTGGATCAGATCGCCGATGTAGACGATGTTGTCGTTCTTCAAGCAGTTCGCCGAACGCACCGAAAGTTCGAGTTCATCGACCTTCTTGAGCAGGGCCGGATTGAAGGGAAGCTGCGGCGCGAGCGGCTGAGCCTCTTCCTTGCGGGGCTCCTCGAAGTTCACGAACACCTGGAGTTGGTCCTGGATGATGCGTGCGGCGTAGGCCAGCGCATCCTCCGGCGACACGGCGCCATTGGTCTCGATCGTCATCGTCAGCTTGTCCTTGTCGAGATCCTGGCCCTCGCGGGTGGTCTCGATGCGGTAGGACACCTTGGTGACAGGAGAAAACAGCGCATCCACCGGGATCAGGCCGATGGGCGCATCTTCGGGACGGTTGCGCTCGGCAGGCACGTAGCCTTTGCCGGTCGCGACCGTGAACTCCATGCGGATCTCGGCGCCATCGTCGAGGGTGCAGATCACCAGGTCCGGGTTGAGGATCTGGACGTCACCCACCGTACCGATATCACCGGCGGTGACGATGCCGGGACCCGTCTTCCGCAGGGTCAGGCGCTTGGGCGCCTCGGTCTGGGAGCGAATGGCGATGGTCTTGATGTTGAGAACGATGTCGGTGACGTCCTCACGCACGCCCGGGATCGACGAGAATTCATGCAGCACGCCGTCGATCTGCACGGAGGTCACGGCCGCACCCTGGAGCGAAGAGAGCAGCACCCGGCGCAGCGAATTTCCGAGCGTCGTGCCGAAGCCCCGCTCCAGGGGCTCGGCAACGACGGTGGCGACCCGCTTGGGGTCGTGTCCGGTCGAGACCTGAAGCTTGTTCGGCTTGATGAGCTCTTGCCAGTTCTTCTGAATGACCACGATGCTACCTCTCGCAAGATCGGCGCGGGCCCCACACGTGGTCCGCGCGTCGCCCGTCGACACCGCGCCATCGGCGCCCGGCGGGCCTGAAACTGATGTGTCCGCGCTGAGCGCCGACAATTATTGCGCAGCGACCCAGAGTTCCGGGACGAAACGGTAACCGGCTCCATCCCGGGCAACGAAGCCCAGAGCGGGAAATTCCAGATGGGCACCTGCCACGAAGGTCCGGTCCTCAGCGACCGAATCAAGCATCCGGCGACGCACGTCGCGTGCCTGATTTTCATCGACGTCGAAGACCATACCGGCTTCCGGCTGCTTGAACTGGATCGCCGGCAGATGAACGATATCCGCCCACATCAAAAGCGACGCATTACCCGATGTGATGCGATAGCCTGTGTGTCCCGGAGTATGCCCCGGCAACGGCACAGCCTCGATTCCCGGAGAGACGCTACCGCCGGTCATCGTACGGATGCGTTCTGCGTAGGGGGCCGTCGCCTTCCGCGCCATCTCAAAGTAGGGCTTCGCTTCCTCGGATGCCCGCGAGATAGCCCCGTCGTCGAGCCAATGTGCCGCCTCGTCGGAATGCAGCACGAGTTCCGCATTCGGGTAGGCCGCCATCCCTTCGCCGGCGAGCAGCCCGCCGGCGTGATCTGGATGCAGATGCGTAAGCAGCACCGTCTCGATCGAGGCGGGCGCCACACCCGCTGCCGCGAGAGCCGCCGGGACGCGACCGAGAGACGGTCCGCCGAAGCTGCCCATCCCCGTATCGATCAGGACCGGTTTGCGACCGGGGCCCGTGATTAGAAACGCGTTCAGCGTGATGCGAGGATCCTGCGCGCGAAAGCCGGCAGCCTGCAGGACACCGGCCTCCTCGCGTTCGATCCCGGTGACGAGATCGAGCGACCCTTGAAGGTAGCCGTCATTCATCACCGTGATCGTGAGATCACCCAAGCTCCACCGCAGCACACCCGGAAGCGGATTCTGAGCATTCGGCACGCGCGTCTCCGTGACAGGCCCCAAGAGTTCGTGTTCGCTCTCGCTCAGACGCGACGGCGCTTGCGCGGGCGGCAGCCGTTATGCGGGATCGAGGTCACGTCACGAATCGAGGTCACGGTGAAGCCGGCGGCCTGCAGGGCGCGCAGAGCCGACTCGCGACCCGAACCAGGACCGGAGACCTCAACCTCGAGGGTCCGCATACCGTGCTCGGCCGCCTTGCGGGCAGCGTCTTCGGCCGCAACCTGAGCGGCATAAGGGGTCGACTTACGCGAGCCCTTGAAGCCCATCGCGCCGGCGGACGACCACGAGATGGTGTTGCCCTGGGCGTCGGTAATGGTGACCATCGTGTTGTTGAACGACGCGTTCACGTGCGCGACGCCCGAGACGATGTTCTTACGTTCGCGGCGACGAACGCGGGTGGTTTCCTTGGCCATGTGTTCTCTCGTCCTTCAGGCGCGCCCGTGATTCCAGGCGCTCGGGAGTCTTCTGATCTCAGGCAAGGGAGCACTGGATGAACGATCCAGGCCCGCCGTGCCGCCACGTGGTTCCCGACAACGGGATCCGCGACGCAACAGAGGCGGGCCGGACGAAGCCGACCTGCCAATCTCGAATGATTACTTCTTCTTGCCGGCGATCGGCTTCGACTTACCCTTGCGGGTACGCGCGTTGGTATGCGTGCGCTGGCCGCGGACGGGCAGGTTACGGCGATGGCGCAGGCCGCGGTAACAGCCGAGATCCATCAGGCGCTTGATGTTCATCGACACTTCACGACGCAGATCGCCCTCGACGATGTAGTCGCGGTCGATGGTCTCACGGATCGAGAGCACTTCGGCGTCGGTCAGCTGGTTGACGCGGCGCTCGGCCGGGATACCGACCTTGCCGGTGATCTCCTCGGCTTTCTTGGGGCCGATGCCGTGGATGTACTGAAGCGCGATGACAACGCGCTTGTTGGTCGGAATGTTGACGCCGGCGATACGAGCCAAGGGAACTCTCCATGAGGCACCGGGCGAAGGCTCGGGCCAAAGTGTGACGCGCGTCCGGTGGAGACCGGCCCATGCACGCCGTCCGAAACGAAAAATCGGCCCGCATCAGCCCCTCAATGAGGCGATCCGAACCCACTTCCGCTGAACGAAGACCGGCCCACTAGCGCGGACCAGAGAATGTGTCAACCCGAGCAGCGGGTAAAATCGAAGACGCCACCGGCACCGGTTCAGGACGCGGCGGTGGCCGACTGACGATCGAGGATCGCGACGAGATCCTCGGTTACGGCATCGACCGCCTTCATGCCATCGATCGTCTGCAGCAGACCTGTACCGGCGTAATAATCGGAAAGCGGCGCAGTCTGCTTCCGATACGCATCGAGGCGCGTCTTGAACACCTCCGGCGTGTCGTCCTTACGGACGGGCTGGCCGCGCGCGGCAGTCTCCTCGGCACGCCGGGCGATGCGGCCGACCAGGGCATTCTCATCGACAGCGAACTCGATCACGGTATCCAGGGCGATGCCCTTCTGGGACAGCATGGCATCGAGGGCACTGGCCTGTTCCACAGTGCGCGGAAAGCCATCGAGGATGAAGCCGCGCTTGGCGTCGGCCTCCTCGATCCGGTCTGCGACGATCCCGACCACAATCGCGTCGGAGACCAGTCCACCCGACTCCATCACGCTCTTCGCCTGCAGACCGACCGGGGTTCCTGCCGAAACCGCCGCCCGCAACATGTCGCCGGTCGATAGTTGTGGGATGCCGTACCGTGCAACGATCCGCTCAGACTGCGTCCCCTTCCCCGCGCCGGGGGGCCCAAGCAGGATGATGCGCATGGTGTCGTTTCCTCAGTACGTTTTATCTTGATCGCTCGGCAGTCCGGCCCGGGCAAGCCGGTAGTCTAGCAACGGGCGCGGCAGCCGGAAAACCACCGCAGCCGTCATGTCAGCGACGGCGCGATGCGCCACGCAGCTTGGCCTTCTTGACCAAGCCCTCGTACTGATGCGCCATCAGATGACCGTGGATCTGCGCCACCGTATCCATGGTCACAGAGACGACGATCAGAAGCGAGGTCCCGCCGAAGCCAATGCTGGCCGAGGAGTAGGAGGCCAGAATCTCCGGCACCAGGCACACGAAGGTCAGATACAGGGCGCCGATTAGGGTAATCCGCGTCAGAACCTTGTCGATGAACGCAGCCGTGCGCTCACCGGGCCGGATGCCAGGGATGAATCCTCCCTGCTTCTTCAGATTGTCCGCGGTTTCCTCGGGGTTGAACACCACCGCGGTATAGAAGAATGCGAAGAAGATGATCAGCGCCGCATAGAGGACCATGTAGAGGGGCCGGCCATGCCCGATATAGGTCGTGATCGTCGCCAGGATACCGGTGCCGCCATTGTTGGCCGAGAAGCTCGCGACGGTCGCGGGAAGCAGCAGCAGCGATGAGGCGAAGATCGGCGGAATGACGCCGGCGGTGTTGAGCTTCAAGGGCAGGAACGAGGTCTGACCCTCGTACATCCGATTGCCGACTTGCCGCTTCGGGTAGTTGATCAACAGGCGGCGCTGAGCACGCTCCATGAACACGATGAAGTAGACCAGCGCGATCGCCGCGACGCCCATCCCGAGAATCACCGCCGAGGACAGCGCACCGGTTCGGCTGAGCTCGAGAGCGCCCACGATGGCGACTGGCAGGTGTGCGACGATGCCGGCGAAGATGATCAGGGACGAACCGTTGCCGATGCCACGCGAGGTGATCTGCTCACCGATCCACATCAGGAAGAGCGTACCTCCCGTCAGCGTGATCACCGTCGACAGGATGAAGAACGGACCTGGGTCGATCGCCGCACTCGAGCTCTGCAAGCCGAAGGCGATACCCCACGATTGAACGAGCGCCAGCACCACCGTGAGATAGCGTGTGTACTGGTTGATGACCTTGCGGCCCGACTCGCCTTCCTTCTTCAGCGATTCCAGGCTCGGGATCACCGAGGTCAGGAGCTGGATAATGATCGAGGCGGAAATGTAGGGCATGATGTTGAGCGCGAAGATCGCCATGCGCTCGACCGCACCGCCCGAAAACATGTTGAACAGGCCGAGCACGCCGCCCGCCTGCTGCTGGAAGTTCCGCGCGAACTGCTCCGGATCGATCCCGGGGATCGGGATGTAGGTGCCCAGACGGAAGACGATGAGCGCACCCAGCGTGAACCAGATGCGCTTCTTAAGCTCATCGGCCTTGGCGATGGCCCCGAAGTTGAGGTTCGCGGCAAGCTGCTCGGCGGCTGAGGCCATGACACCGTTTCCTGAGATGGGTCATACGGGAGCTGCGGATCGTCTCAGACGAGACGCTCACGCTCCCCGATAAAACGGAACGGCGGCCACGCGCGAGGTCGCACGGGCCGCCGCTCAGAGCATCGACTTAAAGTCAGACTCGGGGCTACGCAACCACGCGGGCGGGCTTGCCGCGCGTGGACACACCGTCACCGTAGGTCACGGTGACCGCCCCGCCGGCCTTCTCGACACCCTCGATCGCCGCCTTCGACGCGCGAGTGACCTCGAAAGTCAGCTTGGTGGTCAGCTCACCGACGCCGAGCAGCTTCACGCCGTCACGGGCGCGAGCGCAGATACCGGCGACGATCAGGGTCTCGACGGTGACGGTCGCGCCCGCCTCAATGCGGCCGGCATCGACAGCCTGCTGGACGCGGCCGAGGTTCACCTCGTTCAGGTCCGTCGAGTACAGGTTGTTGAAGCCGCGCTTCGGCAGACGACGATGCAACGGCATCTGGCCGCCCTCGAAGCCCTTGATGGAAACGCCAGTCCGGGCCTTCTGACCCTTCACGCCGCGTCCCGCGGTCTTGCCCTTGCCGGAGCCGATGCCCCGACCGACGCGCATCCGGTTCTTGGTAGCGCCGTCGTTATCGCGAAGTTCGTTGAGTTTCATGATGCCCTCCCTCAGGCCGCGTCGCTGACGACGCGCACGAGGTGCTGCACCTTGCGGATCATGCCGCGCACGGAGGGGGTATCCTCCAGCTCGGAAACCCGGTGCAGCTTGTTCAGCTTCAGGCCGATCAGCGTCGCGCGCTGGTCACCTTCGCGGCGAATGGGCGAGCCGATCTGCTCAACCCGGAGAGTCTTCTGTGCCATCGGACCCTCCCTTACGCCACGGCTGCTTCGGACATGTCGGACGGATCGGCATCACGGCGACGGGCCTGGAGGGCCGACACCTTGAGACCGCGACGAGCCGCGACCGAACGCGGGCTGTCTTCATTCTTGAGCGCCTCGAAGGTCGCCCGCACCAGGTTGTAGGGGTTCGAAGAACCCAGGCTCTTCGCCACCACGTCCTGCATGCCCAGCGTCTCGAACACGGCGCGCATCGGACCACCTGCGATGATGCCGGTACCCTGGGGGGCAGCGCGGAGAATCACCTTGCCGGCGCCATGACGACCATAGACGTCGTGGTGAAGCGTACGACCCTCGCGCAGTGCCACGCGGACAAGACCGCGCTTGGCAGCTTCCGTGGCCTTGCGGATCGCCTCCGGCACTTCGCGCGCCTTTCCGTGCCCAAACCCGACGCGGCCCTTCTGGTCGCCGACGACGACGAGTGCAGCAAAGCCGAAACGACGGCCGCCCTTCACCACCTTGGCGACACGGTTGATGTGGACGAGCTTGTCCACGAACTCGCTGTCGCGCTCCTCGCGCTCATCGCGACGGCCGCGGCCCCCGCCTTCACGTTCACGTGCCATTCTGTATATCCATCTCACTGGCGCGGGTGGCGGACCCGCTCGCTTGAATCGTCTGGAACGGAGAGCGGCCGAAGCCGCCCTCCTCCGCCAATCTTAGAACTCGAGGCCGCCCTCACGGGCGGCGTCGGCGAGCGCCTTAACGCGCCCGTGATAGAGGTAGCCCGAGCGATCGAAAATCACCTGGGTGACGCCAGCCGCCTTGGCCCGCTCGGCGACGAGCTTACCAACCGCCTGCGCGGCGGAAACGTCGGCACCGGTCTTGAGGCCGGTGCGGAGATCCTTGTCGAGGCTCGAAGCCGAAGCGAGGGTCTTGCCCGCCGCGTCGTCGATGACCTGAACGTAGATCTGCTTGGATGAACGGAACACCGAGAGCCGGGGCCGCCCATTGGCCGCCGCCCGCAGCGCGCGGCGCACACGCGCCTTGCGGCGGTCGAGTGCATCGAATTTGCGTGACATGTTGGCCGGCCCTTACTTCTTCTTGCCTTCCTTGCGGAAGATGAACTCGCCCGCGTACTTCACGCCCTTGCCCTTGTAGGGCTCAGGGCCGCGATAGTCGCGGATCTCGGCTGCCACCTGTCCGACCACCTGCCGGTCGATGCCGGTGATGACGATTTCGGTGGGCTTCGGCACCGCGATCGTGATCCCCGCGGGGATCTCGTACTCGATGTCGTGGCTGTAACCGAGCGAGAGCTTCAATGCCTTGCCGGCCATCGCGGCGCGGTAACCCACGCCGGTGATCTCGAGCTTCTTCTCGAAACCCTTGGAGACGCCCTCGACGAGGTTCGCCACCTGAGCTCTGGAGGTCCCCCACAGCGAGCGGGCCTCCTTAGTCTGGTTCCGGGGCTGCACCGAAACGGCGCCGTCCTCGAACTTCACGTCGACCACGCTGGGAACGACGTACTGGAGCTCGCCCTTGGAGCCCTTCATCTTAACCGTCTGACCGGTCACCGTGGCCGTCACACCGGACGGGACGGGAACGGGCTTCTTGCCTACGCGAGACATCGCCTTATTCCTCCAAGTCCGAGATCAGAACACCTTGCAGAGCACTTCACCGCCGACGTTGCGCTCGCGCGCCTCGTGGTCGGCCATGACGCCCTGCGGGGTGGACACGATGGTGACGCCGAGACCGTCGGCGACGCGCGGCAGCTCGCCAACCGACGAGTAGACACGGCGGCCGGGCTTCGACACGCGCTGGATCGAGCGGATGACGGGCTGGCCGTCGTAGTACTTCAGCTCGATCGCGAACTCGGTACGGCCGTTGCCGTAATCCGTGGTCGCGTAGTCGCGGATGTAGCCCTCGGACTTAAGGACGTCGAGCACGCTGGCGCGCAGACGCGAACCAGGCGTCTGGACGACGTTGCGGCGGCGCTGCTGACCATTGCGAATGCGGGTGAGCATATCACCCACGGGATCGTTGACCATGGTGGTTGCTCCTTACCAGCTCGACTTGACGAGACCGGGGATCAGACCCTGGTTGCCGAGTTCGCGCAGCGCGATGCGCGAGATGCCCATCTTGCGATAGAAGGCACGCGGCCGGCCGGTCATGCCGCAACGGTTGCGGATGCGGGTGGGGGACGAGTTGCGGGGCAGTTCCGCGAGCTTCAGGCGCGCTTCGAAGCGCTCCTCCATCTCGAGGGACTCGTCATTCGCCGTGGCAAGCAGCGCCTTGCGCTTGGGAGCATAGAGCTTCACCAACGCTTCGCGGTGCTTGTTCTTCTCGATCGAGCTTTTCTTTGCCATTTCTCTCTCCGGTGTCCGCGTCTGAGACCCTAGCGGGGGCTCACTGCCGGAACGGGAATCGGAACTGCGTGAGGAGCGCGCGCGCCTCAGCATCGGTACGGGCCGTCGTCTGGATGACGATGTCCATGCCCCAGGTGGCCTCGGCCTTGTCGTACGAGATCTCCGGGAACACGAGGTGCTCTTTCAGACCGAGGGCATAGTTGCCGTTGCCGTCGAAAGAGCGCGGGTTCAGGCCGCGGAAGTCGCGAACGCGCGGGAGAGCGATCGTAATCAGCCGATCCATGAACTCGTACATGCGCTGCTTGCGCAGCGTCACCTTGCAGCCGATCGGCATCCCCTCACGGACCTTGAAGGTCGCGATGGCCTTACGGGCCTTGGTGATGACCGGCTTCTGGCCGGCGATGAGGGCCAGATCGCCGGCGGCAACCGAAGCCTTCTTGGAGTCCGCGGTCGACTCACCGACACCCATGTTGATCACGATCTTCTCGATGACCGGAACCTGCATGGGGTTCTTGTAGCCGAACTCTTCGATCAGCTTCTGGCGCACCACTTCGTCGTAGTGCTTGCGCAGGCGCGGGGTGTACCCGTCAGTGTTCTTCTCAGCCATCGATCAGATCCCCCGAGCGCTTGGCGAACCGGACTTTGCGGCCGTCGTCGAGAATGCGGAAACCAACGCGCGTGGGCTGACCATCCTTGGGGTCGGCGACGGCGATGTTGGACAGGTGAATCGCAGCTTCCTTGGAGACGATGCCGCCTTCCTGGTTCTGCGTCTGCTTCTGGTGCTTCTTGACCAGGTTGATGCCGCGAACGAGCGCGCGATCTTCCTTGGGGAGCACCTGGATGACCTCGCCGGAACGACCCTTGTCGCGACCGGTGAGGACGACGACCTTGTCGCCTTTCTTGACCTTAGCGGCCATTACAGCACCTCCGGCGCGAGCGAGATGATCTTCATGTGGTTGCGGGCGCGCAGCTCGCGCGGAACCGGTCCGAAGATACGGGTGCCGATCGGCTCCTTCTGGTTGTTGATCAGAACGGCAGCGTTCTTATCGAAGCGAATCACCGACCCATCGGGACGCTTCACTTCCTTCGCCGTGCGAACGACGACCGCCTTCATGACGTCGCCCTTCTTCACGCGGCCCCGGGGAATTGCTTCCTTGACGGAGACCACGATGATGTCGCCGACACCGGCGTATTTACGCTTCGACCCGCCCAGAACCTTGATGCACATCACGCGGCGCGCACCAGAGTTGTCGGCGACGTCCAGATTCGTCTGCATCTGGATCACGGGCAGTGACCTTTCCTTGTTTCAGGCGGGTTTCCGCACGCGGACGGTATTGTCCGGCGGACGACGCCTGATGGGGATCTGATGTCCCCGGCTCATATAAAGCACCGCGCAATCGGTGTCCGTAGACCCCGGCGCGGTCGCCGCGTACGAAGGGTGCGAACACCCCTCTCACCTGTCGCGAAGGCATGGCCATTACACCGGCAGGCCAAATCACGCAAGGTGTATTTCCGTAACCGGCGGTACAGCCGGGAACCATCGGGCACAGCCTCAGCCGATCCAGAATCGGCCGCGAAAACGAAAAAGCGGGCGCAGGGATCTGCGCCCGCTTCGACGTCGATGCATCTCGGTCAGGCCTAAGCCGGAGCCACCTCGTTGGCGGGAGCACCCTCGACGAGCTTCCAAGTTTTGGTCTTGGAGAACGGACGGCACTCCTCGATCGACACGGTCTGGCCGACCTTGGCGATGTTAGTCTCATCGTGAGCGTGGTAGTTCTTCGAACGACGGACTGTCTTCTTCATCACCGGGTGGGTGAAGCGACGCTCCACCTTGACGACGATGGTCTTCTCGCCCTTGTCGCTAACAACGACGCCCTGCAATACGCGCTTCGGCATGATGTACTCCTCAGGCCTGCGCGGACTTCAGCGTCTTCTGACGCTGGAGGGTGCGAACGCGGGCGATATCGCGGCGGACTTCGCGGACACGCGCGACGTTCTCGAGCTGACCGGTGGCACCCTGGAAGCGCAGGTTGAACTGCTCCTTCTTCAGGTTCAGCAACTCATCGTTCAGCTGATCGGGCGACAAGGCGGCCAGATCCGACTGTCTTTGCGACGACTTCATGATCCCCTCCCTCAATCAGCGATGCGCTGGACGACGCGCGTGCGGATGGGAAGTTTCGCTGCGCCGAGGCGCAGGGCCTCCTTCGCAACGTCCTCGGCCACGCCGTCGACTTCGAACATGATTCGTCCAGGATGCACGCGAGCAGCCCAGAACTCCGGAGCACCTTTACCGGAGCCCATGCGGACTTCGGTGGGCTTGGCAGTGACCGGAACGTCCGGGAAGATCCGGATCCAGACACGGCCCTGGCGCTTCATTTCGCGGGTGATCGCGCGGCGAGCCGCCTCGATCTGACGCGCGGTGATGCGCTCGGGCTCGATGGCCTTCAGGCCGAACGTCCCGAAGTTAAGGTCGAAACCGCCCTTGGCCGCACCGTGAATGCGACCCTTGAACTGCTTACGAAACCTGGTCTTCTTGGGTTGCAACATGGCAGCCTCTCAACACCTTTCTGGGTGACGGGGACACGAACACGCCGTCAGGCGTGCTCGCGCCGGCCGCGCTCGCGGCCACCCTCACCATCGCGCTCGCGACGGCCGCCCGAACGGCCACCCTCTTCCTGCGCCTTTTTATCCTGTGCCATCGGGTCGTGCTCGAGGATTTCGCCCTTAAACACCCAAACCTTGATCCCGCACGTCCCGTAGGTTGTGAAGGCGGTCGCGACGCCATAGTCGACATCGGCGCGGAGCGTGTGCAGCGGGACGCGTCCCTCGCGATACCATTCCTGGCGAGCGATCTCGGCGCCGCCGAGACGGCCCGAGCAGTTGATCCGGATGCCCTCGGCGCCGAGACGCATCGCCGACTGAACAGCGCGCTTCATAGCACGACGGAAAGCGACGCGGCGCTCGAGCTGCTGAGCGATCGAGTCGGCCACCAGCGTGGCGTCGATTTCGGGCTTACGCACCTCGACGATATTGATCGTCACCTCGGCCTTGGTCAGCGTACCGACCAGCTTGCGCAGCTTCTCAATGTCCGCACCCTTCTTGCCGATGACCACGCCCGGACGACCCGAGTGAATGGTGACACGGCACTTCCGGTGCGGACGCTCGATGACAATCTTCGAAACTGCAGCCTGCTTGAGCTGCTTCATGAGGGCGGCGCGGATCGCGACGTCCTCGTGCATGAGCTTCGCATATTCACCCTTCTGGGCGAACCAGCGGGAATCCCAGGTCCGGTTGATACCGAGCCGGAGACCGATCGGATTGACTTTCTGGCCCATCAGGTCCTCCTCACGCCGCTTCGGCGGTCGGGACTTCGCGCACCACGATGGTGAGGTTCGCGAAGGGCTTCAGGATACGGGCGCCGCGGCCACGCGCACGGGCGTGGAACCGCTTCAGCACGAGGGCTTTGCCAACGAACGCCTGGGTGACGACGAGATCGTCGACGTCCAGGTTGTGGTTGTTCTCAGCATTGGCGATCGCGCTCTCGAGGCACTTCTTGACCTCGCGGGCGATCCGCTTGCGGGAGAATTCGAGATCGGCCAGTGCCGAATCGACCTTCTTGCCGCGAATGAGCTGCGCGACGAGATTGAGCTTCTGGGGGCTGACGCGTAGCATGCGCGCGACGGCCTGAGCCTCGTTCTCGGGGAGCGCGCGGGGAGTGGCGGGCTTACCCATGATCAGCGCCTCTTCGACTTCTTGTCGGCTGCGTGACCGTGGAAGGTTCGGGTCGGCGAGAACTCACCGAACTTGTGGCCGACCATTTCCTCGGAGACGTAGACCGGGATGTGCTTCTGCCCGTTGTGCACACCGAAGGTGAGGCCAACGAACTGCGGCAGGATCGTGGAGCGGCGGCTCCAGATCTTGATGACTTCGTTACGGCTGGAACCGCGAGCGGCTTCAGCCTTCTTGAGGAGGTAGCCGTCGATGAACGGCCCCTTCCAGAGCGAGCGTGCCATGGGCGTTACTTCTTACGGTTATGACGGCTGGACAGGATGAAGACGTCGGTCCGCTTGTTCGAGCGGGTCTTCTTCCCCTTCGTGGGAACGCCCCAGGGCGTGACCGGGTTACGGCCGCCGGAAGTGCGTCCCTCGCCGCCGCCGTGCGGGTGGTCGACCGGGTTCATGGCGACACCGCGAACGTGCGGGCGCTTGCCGAGCCAGCGGTTGCGGCCGGCCTTGCCGAGCGAGATGTTCATGTGGTCCGGGTTCGAAACCGCGCCGACGCTGGCGAAGCACTGACCATGGACCAGGCGCTGCTCGCCGGAATTCAGACGAAGCGTCACGTAGCCCTGATCGCGACCCACGATCTGGGCGTAGTTGCCGGCTGAACGGGCGATTGCGCCGCCCTTGCCGATCTTCAGCTCCACGTTGTGGACGATCGTGCCCACCGGCATGTTGCCGACCGGACCGGCATTGCCGGGCTTGATGTCGACCTGTTCCGCCGCGATCACCTTATCGCCGGGCGACAGACGCTGCGGAGCCAAGATGTAGCTCTGCGTGCCATCGGGGAAGGCGATCAGCGCGATGAACGCCGTGCGGTTCGGATCGTATTCGATCCGCTCGACGGTGGCGGACACGCCCATCTGCTCGCGACGCTTGAAATCCACGTTGCGGAGCGTGCGCTTGTGACCGCCGCCGCGAAAGCGAACCGTGATGCGGCCGAGGTTGTTGCGGCCGCCGGACGACGACTTGCCCTCGGTGAGCTTCTTGACCGGCTTGCCCTTGTAGAGCTCACGGCGGTCGACGAGCACGAGCTGGCGAAGGCTCGGCGTGACCGGTTTGAATGTCTTCAAGGCCATCGGTGGTAATCCTTAACCCGACTTGTCTCAGAGGCCGGTCGTGACGTCGATCGTCTCACCCTCGGCGAGGGTCACGATCGCTTTCTTCACGTCCGACCGCTGTCCGCGAAGCCCGCGGAAAATTTTCTTCTTGCCCTTGGTAACGAGCGTGTTCACGCCCGTGACCTTGACGTCGAACAGCTTCTCCACCGCTTCCTTGATCTGCGGCTTCGTCGCCTTCGGGGCTACCCGGAACACGACCTTGTTCTGTTCGGTGAGGTTCGTCGCCTTCTCGGTGATGACCGGGGAGACGATGATGTCGTAGTGGCGCGGATCGGCACTCATTGAAAACGCGCCTCCAGCGCATCGATCGCTGCGCGGGTCAGCACGAGCTTCTCGCGACGCAGGATGTCGTAGACGTTGATGCCCTGGACCGGAAGCACGTCGATCTGCGGAATGTTCCGGGCGGCGCGGGCAAAGTTCACATCGACCTCGGCACCGCCGATGATCAGAGCGCTGGACAGCCCCATCTTCTCGAAACGCTCGACCAGCGCCTTGGTCTTACCCTCGGCCAGCTTCACGTCGTCGATAATGATGAGGGTGGAATCCTTCACCTTTGCCGAGAGGGCATGCTTGAGAGCGAGGGCACGGACCTTCTTCGGCAGGTCGTGTGCGTGGCTGCGAACGACCGGTCCGAAAGCGCGTCCACCACCGCGGAACTGCGGAGCCGACGCCGCGCCGTGACGTGCGTTACCCGTACCCTTCTGCTTGTACAGCTTCTTGCGGGTGCGGTTCACGTCGGATCGGTTCTTCACCGCGTGGGTGCCGGCCTGACGCTTGGCGAGCTGCCAACGCACCATGCGCTGGAGCAGGTCGACGCGCGGCTCGAGACCGAAGATGGTCTCGTTGAGGTCGACCGACCCGGCACCTTCGCCGTCGAGCGTGGTGATATCGATCTGCATCACGCGTTCTCCTCGGAAGCGGGAGCCTCGGGAGCCGGTGCCTCGGTCGCGGGAGCCGAAGCGCCCAGCTCACGGAACTTACCAGGCTGCGGAACGTCCGCGGGGAGCTTACGCTTCACCGCGTCGCGGATCTGAATCCAACCGCCAGCGACACCGGGGACGGCGCCCTCGACGAGGATGAGGCCACGCTCAGGATCCGTGCGCACGACACGCAGGTTCTGGGTGGTGACCCGATCGACGCCCATGTGACCGGGCATCTTCTTGTTCTTGAACGTCTTGCCCGGATCCTGGCGGCCACCGGTCGAACCGATCGAACGGTGCGAGATGGACACGCCGTGGGTGGCGCGAAGGCCGCCGAAGTTCCAGCGCTTCATACCGCCGGCGAAGCCCTTACCGGTGGTCGTGCCCGTCACATCGACGAACTGGCCCGGAATGAAGTGGTCGGCGGTGATCTCGGCGCCGACCGGGATCAGCTTGTCTTCGGACACGCGGAACTCGGCAAGCTTCTGCTTGGGCTCGACCTTGGCAACTGCGAACCGGCCGCGTTCTGCAGCCGACACGTTCTTCACCTTGGCTTTGCCGACGCCGACCTGAAGGGCGACGTAGCCATTCTTCTCGACGGTGCGGTGGGCAACCACCTGACATTGATCAATTTTGAGCACTGTAACGGGGACATGTTCGCCTGCATCCGTAAAGATGCGGGTCATGCCGACCTTCTGTGCGATGACGCCTGAGCGCATAGGTGTCTCCCTCGCGCGATTCTACGGTAAGCTCTAAATCCCGGCGGGACTTAGAGCTTGATCTCCACGTCCACGCCGGCGGCGAGGTCGAGCTTCATCAGCGCGTCCACGGTCTGCGGCGTCGGATCGACGATATCGAGGACGCGCTTGTGGGTGCGCATCTCGAACTGCTCGCGCGACTTCTTGTCGATGTGCGGCGAGCGGTTGACGGTGAACTTCTCGATATGCGTCGGCAGCGGTATGGGACCACGGATGGTGGCGCCGGTGCGCTTGGCCGTCGAGACGATCTCGCGGGTCGATGCATCGAGGATGCGATGGTCGAACGCCTTGAGGCGGATGCGAATATTCTGACCGTTCATGACCTGAAACCTTGGCGGGGCGATGGGGGGGCGGGCGCGAGGACCCGCCCCTCAATCGTTCCCTGCAGACGTGACCGTTGAGGCGGACGATTACTCGTTGATGGCGGCGACGACGCCGGCGCCGACGGTGCGTCCGCCTTCACGGATGGCGAAGCGCAGCTTCTCTTCCATGGCCACCGGCACGATCAGGGTGACGTCCATGGTCACGCTGTCGCCCG